>NZ_JBFRXP010000002.1:0-148277 GCF_041146875.1 Acidithiobacillus sp. IBUN Pt1247-S3
CTCCACCAAAACTAGTGCTTCGTTCCCTTCGACGCAGGGTACGGCTGCCTCGCGTGCGAAAAACCGGGCTATACCACCCTCAAATCCGCCCAAACAACACAGCCCCACGGCGTGATCCCCGCTGGAACCTTCCGGCAACCACGCTACACAGCCAGAATCGCTCTACCCATGCCCGCAATGCGTAGGACTGCGAGGGCAATCGCGGAAATTGGGACCTTATAATAATCTTGACAATCGCTGAGTACGCGCTAGCATGTGTGCAACTTAGTTGCAAAATAGGTGTCCGCAAAATGTCCGAGGCCAGCGCCAGCGCCTTACAGAAAGATGTCGTGGGTTTTTGGGGCCTGGTTGGCCAGAGTATTTCGGGGATGGCGCCGACCTGTGATGTCGTTGCCTTCATGACTGCGGGTGCTGCCTTCGCCCTGGTTGCCATGCCGCTTTCCTACCTGGCGGCCTTTATTTTGATGTTCATTGAGGTGAATACCATCTACCACCTCACCAAGCATCGTGCGTCGGCGGGGGGGTATTACAGCTTCGTGTCTGCTGGCTTGGGGGCGCCCGCGGCGATGGTGACCGGTTTTATGGTCATTTTTTACCAAACCTTGAGTGTGGGGGCGATCCCGGTGTATGTGGGCGGCGTCTTCCTGCCGGGCCTGGCGCGTGGTCTGGGCATCGATCTTCCTTCCTGGTTTTGGATTGCCAGTATCCTGTTTTTTATTGGCGTGCCCTGGCTCTTGAGTGTGGCGGGCATTCGCCCGAGCATTCGCACCGTCGCGATCACCAGCTTGCTGGAAATCGCCTTTCTGGTTGGCAGTTCGCTGTTCATCATCAGTCGGGCGCTGCCCACGCATCCCTTGGAGCCATTCAGCTTTACGGACGTGGGCTTCAAGGGCGTGGCCATGGGGATGATCTTTGCCATTACCAGCTTCATCGGTATCGGTAGCCATACCCCGCTGGGCGAGGAGGCGCGCGGGGTACGCACGCAAAATGGGCGAGTGATCGGCAAGGCGGCATTGGTGTCTTTGAGTCTGGTTGGTGCTGCCTTGATTCTCTCAGCTTATGCCTTGACGGTAGGCTGGGGCATGCACGACATGCATGCGTTTTCCGAAAACGGGGCGCCGGGGGTGGTGGTCTTTCAGCGCTATTTGGGGTTTTGGGGGGCGGTGGCCTTGGTAATTCTGGCGATCAACAGCGCCATGGCTGATGGCTTGGCACTACTCAATGGCTCGGCGCGGGTGCTCTTTGCCATTGCCCGCGACCGCTTGCTGCATACCCGTTTTGCTTTGGTGAACGGGCAGCGCGCGCCGCAAGGGGCAATCAACTTTCTTGCCGCCCTTGCGCTGGGGCTGGCAATACTCTTTGGCCTCGTCTTTGGCCCCAGCAATGGCTTCAATGTAATGACCACGGCAGTGCTGATTGGCCTGGTCACCGCGCACACCCTGATGAATCTTGCCCTGATGCGCCTGCATACGGGGAGCGACTCGCGTGTGGGTCTTATCTTTTTTCACTATTTTCTGCCAGTCGTTGCCACGCTGCTTTTTTGGTGGGTACTGTGGGAGTCCCTATTCCCCCTGGCCTATCCCTTGGGTTGGTCTTTGGCCTTATGGTTGCTGGCCTTGGTCCCTGCCCTCGGTTACGCCATTTTCCGTTCACGCAGACTATCCCATTCGCAGGCGCATGAACTGGGCACAGGGGCACCCTGAGGCAGGGGTTACAGCCAGGGTCCAGCGCGTGGCATTGCATGGGCAGTGATTTGAACTTAAATTGCAATCAATGCAATCATTAAAAAGAGGGCGATATGGCTAGCAATCTCATTGTACGTAATATTGAATCATCGGTGGTGCAGGCCCTGAAGCAATCGGCGGCTCGCCACGGCCGCAGCGCCGAAGCGGAGCACCGAGAGATTCTTCGCGCCGCCCTGCTTCAGCTACCACGGCGCCCACTTGCAGAGGTTATCGCCAGCATGCCAAATGTCGGCAACGACGAAGACTTCAACACACGTGGATGAGTCTGGCTATCTGGTCGACACCAATGTGATCAGCGAGGCCCGTAAGGGGAAAAATGCAGATCCCGGCGTGCTTGCATTCTGGCAGGAAGTGAACAGCAACTGCCTGTATCTGGCTGTGCAGAGCATTGGCGAGATTCGTCGTGGCGTCGAAAATCTGCGTTATCGGGGTGACCCGGCGCAAGCGCAACGCTTGGGTGAGTGGTTGCGCTTATTGATCGATGGTTATCAGGACCGCATTCTGCCATTCGACGCGGACTGCGCCGAGATTTGGGGTAAGCTGATGTCTCCGCATCCGCACCACCCGGTAGACAAACAGATAGCGGCAATTGCGCTGAGCTATGGTTTGACGGTGGTAACGCGCAATGTTCGTGATTTTGCCGACTCGGGGGTGGCGCTACTTAATCCTTTTCAATGAACTCTGCGCGAAGACTTTCTTACAACGCATTCTCCGCCTCATGCCAGAGGGTACCGATGGTGCCGGCGGGCTTGGATGCGTTGGCCGCTACCAGAGGGGTTTCCCCAACGACCTTGCCGTGTAGCGTAATACGCAGTTGACCGACGACGGCGCCGGCGGCTATACCGTGGTCCCCGAGCTGGTTATAACTGACGCTGCGTTGTAGGCCTTTCTGTTCGCCCTGGGGTACGGTAACCCAAACATCTTTTGCGGCCTTAACGGCAAACTCCTCGGGATCCAGTTGTGGGTCCCGATATTTGCCCAATACCGTCCCGGCTTTCACCGCTTCCACATCGCGGGTAAAGGTATAGCCGTAGTCGAGCAGGGCGACCACATCATTCACTCCGGCGGGCCAGTTTGGTGCCCCCATGACCACGGCAATCAAGCGCCGTCCATCGCGAATGGCGGTGGTGTCCATACAATGCCCAGCAGCATTGGTATGGCCGGTTTTTAGGCCATCAATGCTGGGATGACCAAAGAGGGCAGGATTCCAACTGCGCTGGGTAATGTGGTTGTAGCGGTAATATTTAATCTTAGAAATGTTGATGACCTGCGGATAATCGTGGATCAAATTACGGGAAATGGTGGTAATGTTTAAGGCCGAGAGGTGCAGGCCGGGATCGGGTAAGCCATCGACATCGGTATAGTGTGCCCCTTGCAGGTTCATTTTACGCGCTTCGGCATTCATCTCGTCGACAAAGGTGGCGCGGCTGCCAGCGACCGCTTGGGCCAGGGCCACCGCAGCATCATTACCAGAATCAATGATCAGCCCATGCATGAGCTGACTCACCGTTACCGGTAGGTTGGGCTGAATAAACATGCTCGACCCACCGGTGTGCCAGGCAACATTGCTGACGGGAATTTCTTGATTCCAATGCAGTCGCCCTGCGGCGATGGCGCGGTAGCTGAGATAGGCCGTCATCAGCTTGGTGAGACTGGCTGGCGGGAGCTGCAGGTTGGGATCCTTCTCGGCAATAATGGCGCCAGTGCGGAAGTCCATTAGTACGTAACTTTTACAGTCGGGTATCGGCGGTGGTGGGGGCTGCAGATCCGCAGCCAGCGCGAAGGTACTGCTAAGAGGGAGCAAGGCAATAACCACGAGAGGCGCCCGCAGGCGCCGCAGGGAAAGATTCATCTGTCGATATCCTTAATTTTTGGGCAGATGGACGACCACGAAGAGGCTGTTATGCCCCTGGCGGACTAGCAAAGAGATGGGCTGATGCGCGGGGAGACCCTTAACGATACTCGCCAATTGTTCCGGGCTATCAACGGGCTGCTCGGCGATCTCCTGAATGGCCATGCCCTCATGCAAACCGATCTGTGCCGCCGGACCGGGATAGACACTTTCAATGAGGACTCCGTGCCGTATGCCGAGCGCTTTCTTTTCCGACGCGTCCAGTGTCGTCACGCGCAGGCCTAGGCGACGGATGTCAGCAATCTTTTGCATTTCGGCGTGGCGCATCTTTTGCGGCATGACGCCAATGGTGGCATTGATGGTTTCGGCCTTGCCGTCACGCAAGACGCCAATCGGAACCACGGTGCCCGGCAGGGTGTCACCCACCAGTGGCGGCAACTGTCCAACGCTATATACTGGTTTGTGATCATAGGTAACGATGACGTCACCGGTCTTCAAGCCGGCCTTTGCTGCGGCTTCTCCAGGTTCCACGTTTGCTACTAACGCACCCACCGGCTCTTTCAGGTGCAGTGCCTGTGCCATCTGCGGCGTTACATCCTGAACATCGACGCCGAGCCAACCGAACTGCAATTTTTTGTGGGCGAGAAAATCGTCTACGGCGCGCATGGCGGTATTGATAGGGATGCTGAACGATAGCCCCATGTAGCCACCGTCATTGGTGTAAATCTGGTCATTAATACCGACCACCTGACCCGACATATTGAAGATCGGCCCACCCGAGTTGCCGGGATTGATGGGTACGTCGCTCTGAATGAAGGGAATGTATTCGTCGTCATTGGGCAGGGAGCGATCAAGGGCACTGACCACGCCTTGGGTTACAGTGTTGTAAAAGCCAAAGGGCATGCCGATGGCGAGCAGCCATTGACCAACTTTGAGGTCGTTGGAATTCCCGAGCTGCACCGTGGGCAGGTCGTGGGCATCGATCTTCAAGAGCGCCGTATCATAGCGCACGGAAAGGCCGAGCACTTTGGCGGGATAGGCGTGATGATTGGTTAAGGTAACGATGATGTGATGCATGCCGCGTACCACGTGGCCAGCGGTGACGATGTAGCCGTTGGGAGAGATGATGAAGCCAGATCCGAGGGCCTCTTCTTTCTCTTTTTGCGGTGGCTGAGCCCCAGGCATGTTTTGGAAAAACTGATAGAAAGGTGAGTTTTTCGGGAAAGGGTTTTGCCCTTGATTGCTACCAACAACCTTGGTATCGGAATCGTCGATCTTGACGATGGCATTGCCATATTTCTCGACGATGGGGCTGAAATCGGGCACCGGTACCATTTTCGGCCCAGGTGCATGCAGCACTGGCTTAGGGATAGGCATTTCCTCATTGGCCGCAAAGGAGACACCAACGGCTCCCAGGCTAAGGGCAAAGAGGGCACTGCTGACGCCCAAGATTACTTTACGAGATTTTGCGAGTTTAGCGGTCATAATCGGCTGTTCCCCTTTTGTTTGACGAAAACTATGACGGAATGGCCGCGGGGAAGTTCCCAGACACACTATGAACAAGGATAAATCTGTTCCCGTGCGGGGAACTCTTTCGCCTCAGAAGCCTCTATCATTGCACATGGATACGCACTGGGATGAATCGCGTCGTTTCCGACGACGCCTGGGTTGGGCGGCGCTGATTTTGCTGGTGCTGCTGCTGGTGCTTCTGGGCCGGGTTATTGTTTTACAAGTCTTCCATTACCAGCGCTTTCGCCAATTGGCACATGCCAATCACACCGCCATTGTTCCTCTCGCCCCGCCGCGCGGCCTGATTTTGGCGGATCATGGGCAAGTCCTCGCCGCCAACCGTGCCCACTACGTCCTCGAAATCTTCCCTGATGAGATCCATCACCTGCACGCGACCCTGAGAAAGCTGCGGCAGGAGTTTCCCATCCCGAAAAAGACCGAACGGCACCTGCTGCATACCATTGATGATAAACCGGCCTACCTGCCGCGCGTCCTGCTCGCGAAGCTTACACCCGACCTCGTTGCGCGTTTTGCCGTGCGGCAAGAAAATTATCCTGGTGTTCACCTTGCTGTCCGCTGGCATCGCTACTATCCCTACGGAAGCTTGTTTGCCAACACCATTGGCTATGTTGGTCCAGTTACCAAAAGAGATCTGCAAGGCTTCGATCCACAACAGTACCTGTACCGGCGCACTATTGGCGTCAACGGTTTGGAGTACACGCTCGAGCGCCAATTGCGCGGGCACTTTGGCTATGACGTCCGCAGTGTGAATGCCTTGGGCGATCCTGTGGCACCCTTGCAGCGGGTAGCGCCCAAGGCTGGTGATGTGCTGCGCACCACCCTGCGTTTACGCGTGCAACAGGCGGTCGCGCACGTGATGAGGAAGGAGCATTACCGTGGCGCCCTCATCGCCATCAATCCCAACACTGGCGCTATCCTCGCCAGCGTCAGCAATCCCAGCTTCAACCCCAACTGGTTTGTCGGTGGCATCAGCAGCAAACATTGGAATAAGCTTCTGCACGACCCTTACCACCCCTTGCTCAACCGTACCCTTGCAGGGCTCTATCCTCCCGGCTCTACCATCAAGCCGTTCTATTCTCTCGAGGCATTACAAAAAGGGGTTATCAGTCCTGGTTTTCACACCTACTGCCCTGGTTACATCAGGGTTGGTGGCCATATCTTTTGGGATTGGTATCGCTCGGGTTTTGGTGAGACGGGACTGCGCAAAGCGCTGGCTTGGTCGGTGGATGTCTTTTTTTACAAATTGGCAATGAAGATGGGTATTCACCTGCAGGACCATACGTTGTGGCGTTTTGGTTTTGGCAAACCCGCGCCCATTGACCTCGCGGGCAGTGCTGCGGGGTTTGTGCCGACGCCATCTTGGAAGGTACGTCATCTGCATCAAGATTGGTATACCGGCGATACCGTGATTCTCGGCATCGGCCAGGGCTATCTGTTGGTAACGCCAACGCAGTTGGTGCGGGGGGTGGCGGCCATTGCCAATGGTGGGCGCTTGCCATATTTGCATTTGGTGAAGAATTTGCGCAATCCGAATAGCGGCGAGATCGTTCAGCCGGATTTTCCGGCGGCGCGTCAGTTGCATATCCCGCATTTTGCCTTGCGTGCCGTGCGCGGCGGCATGCACGCCTGCGTTACCTCCGGCACCTGCAAGACGATGGCTTATCCCGGGATTAGCGTCGCCGGCAAAACCGGCACCGCAGAAGTGCCGGTAGGCTACCAACACGGACGAACGATCTATAACGATGACTCTCTCTTTATCGGCTGGGCGCCCTATCATCACCCCAAAATTGCCGTGGCGGCGGTGGTCGAGGATGGTGGTGGAAATGCCTGGCAGGCACTGCCCTTGGCCAAGGCTGCCATCCTCTCGTATTTGCGCCCGAAGCTAAAATTGCATACGTTCACCAATATTGTCGTCGACCCGGCCCAAGCCTTTGGCTGAAGTCGCTTGGAACTTGGGTGTATGCTTGTGTTCTAATACAGTCTCTAGTCAACCGTAAGAATAAAGGTGGGTGTAGATATGTTTTATGCGTTGTTTATCGTTTTGAGTTTGCTCTGGGTCATTGCCATGGTCATGGGCATGAAAAGTACCTTTACCAGTGATGACGCCAGCGATCACTCGTAACCCGTCAAGCTCCGTAGCAGGCACGTGATCTGATGATGCGTGCTACGGAGCTCTTTCATTTTTCGCCCTGGCAGCGGGTCCGCCGCTGGGGCACGCGGGTGCGCGCGGTTTTGCGCCTGGACCGCTGGTTTCCGCAAATCCCGCTAGCTTTGGCGGTGGCGGGCCTCGGCGCTATCTCCGTTTTGCAAGCGCTACCTGCCTTGCAGTCCCTGATCCCGCAGTTGGCGGTCATTACCCCAAGCAGGACTCTGACTGAGCTCCCGGTGATGTCTGATCTTGGGGCTATCCCTGCTCTGGTCATCGGTGTCATTCTCTTGATCATGGCCCTTGGGTTGGTTTTTCGTTCCCGCCTGTCCTGGGCCCTGACGCTAATCATTTCGGCGATCAGTCTTGCGCTCTTGTTGCATCGTTTTCAACATCTCAGTGTTGCGATGTTGATCTTCAACGGGATGATTTTGGTTGGATTACTAGTTTTCCGGCGCCATTTTTCTCGTTCGAGCGTTGCCGCAGGTACTCTCTTCGCGTCTCTTTCCATCATTCTGTTGATGAGCTACGCGGTCTTCGGCTCCTACGTTTTGGGTGCAGGCTTCAGTCCACAGATCAAATCACTAGAGTCCGCCCTTTATTTCGCAGTAGTGACCATGTCCACGGTGGGATATGGTGATATCGTCCCCAAGAGCCCAGAAGCGCGCTATTTCGTCATCTCCATCATTATCCTCGGCATCACCGTTTTTGCTACCTCGATTTCTGCAGTGGTTGTGCCCCTGATCAATGGCCGTATGCAGCGTCTCCTCCTGGGGGAGAAAAGATCGGATTGGAGTGATCACTACGTCCTGATCGGTGACAACCTCTTCGCGCAAAATACCTACCGTGCTCTACGGAGGCGACATTTGCGGGTTTTGGTGGTGGCCCGGGCGCGACCGGAGCCACTGTGGTTACCAGAGGAAGATCTCTTCGTCGGTGACCCGACCGATCCGGCAGTGCTGCGGCGAGCTGGCGCCATGCGCGCCCTGGGGGTGTTGGCACTACGTAATGACGATAGTGAAAATGCCTTTATCGTCCTTACCGCGAAAGAAATGGCGGTTCCCGGGAAAACCGTAGCCTTGGTCGGGAACCAGCGGCATCTGCAGCGCCTGCGCCAGACTGGAGTAGATTTGGTCATTGCGCCCGAGGTCTTAGGTGGGCAGCTCTTGGTGGAAAGCCTGATGGGTGAGGGTTTTCAGGGAGATGCCATGCTTGATACCATTTTTAGTACCGGCGCCAAGGCCTGATCAGTCAACGCCCTTTTGGCTGAGTTGAAAATTTCCCAGTTGTAGTCTACGTAGGCTATGCACATAGCCGGCGGTGTCGTCGGTGCTCGCCAGTGGCCCAATCTTAACGGCATATCCTTGCGCGGCGGGGACCAAATGCGCAGTGGTGATGCCAAAGGCATGCAATTTTTGCTCTTCATGGCGTGCCTGTGGTAGTTCCATGGGCTCGGCGCTAATCAAGTAAATGACGTCTTCCAGTTGTGGGGCTGTGAATACTGGCTGGGCCTGCGATGCAATCGGTGCCGCTCGGCGTGGTGCAGGCCTTGGCTGTGCCGCGACCGGTTGTGCTGGCGGCGCGCCGAAGGCGTTGGCAACCACGGAGCGCAGTTGTGCGCGGGAATGCTGCTGTATCTCAGGAATTGCTGCCGTTGTCGTGGGTGTTTGGCCAGGCACGGTTGGCTGGATATTTTGCACTGGAACCAACTGCTGGAATAACGGTGAGCGATAGGGTGCCGGCGCGCCACTTTGCACGGCCTGAATGCGCACTTGGCTCGTGCCCTGATTGACGATCCCCAAGGCGCGAGCGCTACCAATCGACAGATCCATGATGCGCCCGGAGACGAAGGGGCCGCGATCATTTACCAAGACGAGAATGCTGCGGCCATTTTGTAAATTGGTGACGCGGACGCAAGTGGGGAGGGGTAGCACGCGGCTTGCCGCCGTCAGGCGGTTATCGTGAAAAGTGGTGCCCATGGCGGTCACGTGACTGGAGGACGCGATGTTGTACCAGGAAGCAATGCCTGTTTGCGCGTAACCTTGCGCACTTGGCAATGGGTGGTACCACTGTCCATTGATCTCGTAAGGCTGGTTGTAGGCCGCCTGCAGGTTGGGAGACGGGGCATAACAGGTGGTACCCGTAGAATACGCCACTCCCGGGCTAGGACTGCGTACTGAAGGCGATGGTGTGGATACGCTGGCACAACCGGCCAAGGTGGCGAGTCCCGCAGCAACGCAAGACCAGCGCAGTAGGCTATTGAGTGCCGATTCCTGCATGAGTCTGGCTACCCCCGTTCCAAATGGCGATCTACCGCGCAGGAGTGATATGAAACACTACGCGAGGTGTTGATCTTAGTCCAATGAAAGATAGAAGAAAAAGATGGTTTTGCCAAGTGTTGCGCTACCCTTCTCCCTTCCAGATTTTTTGCCGACTCTGTAGCCAGCTTTGCATGGTATGTAGGTCCCGCCGCAGCAGACTGGCCATGATCGCAAGGGAAAAACATAGAACCCCCAGAGCCGTCCACCACAGAAACGTGGGCATGCCAAAGATCATGTTGACGAGAAAAACACCCAGTATCGGCCCGAAGAGAAACAAACTCAGCATCCATTCGCGCCGAAGTAGTTCTATGCTCGCCCCGAGACGATCCAGTCGGAGGGGGTGGGGGATACCATCAGTGGTTTTCAGTGCGATGATTTCGTTGCGGTGCAATAAGACTTCGCAGTTTTCATGGTCAGCTGTTCGTCGCGAGGAGGGCACCTGTAGCGCCATCTCTTTCTCATTAATGGCTACCCTCGCCCAGCGTAGGGGTCCGGGGCCGGCAACGACGATGCCCTGTCGTTGCCAAAGCGGAACGGATTTACGCCAAATAAGATCCCCTTGCAGCCATTCGCTATCCTTTCCCAAAGTGCAGCTTGTCCTTAGTTAGGCGAACAGGTATAGCCGGGAGGGCAGCTAGGTGGCGTTTGATACTGTGGCGCCGTAGGGGTACAGGTATATCCTGGGGGGCATGGCACACTATTGGCCGGCGGCGCGTAATACCCAGGTTGCGGTGCTTGCGGGTACTGTTGCTCCTGCGACCTCGAGATGCCGTAGCCAGCCAAGCCGCCAAGGCCCGCACCAATGGCAGCTCCGGCCAAGGGTGAACCCGTCTGATTGCCAATGACCGCACCAGCGATTGTACCCAAGAGCGCGCCACCAGTGGCGTTAGCCGTGGTTCCGTTACTGGCGTACGGATTATTGGCACAACCCGCCAAGACGACGGGAACAAATGCTATAGCTATCCAACGCTTTGTTGACATTGATAACTCCCCTCTATCCATACTATAAGGATTAGCTTTATACAACTTCCGTATGATAGCATTTATAGCGTAGTGCAAGTATATGCCCTGTTATTGTCTGAGGCTTGCAGAGACCCCGTAAAAAGAGGATAACTCCATGAAAAAGAATGTGATAATGATGGCGTTGTTGCTCGGAGTGACAGGCTCGTTAAGCGCCTGTAGTTCCACTGTTGCGCCCCAAATCAATCCAGTACCCTATTATACCTATTATCCGGCATCCCTGGCCACGGTTGTGAATGCTACGGAAAGAGCTTTGCCCGCGGCGGGTATGCGCTTTACCGGCACGAAAACCGTGAATCCCCAGACGGTGGAGCTACGTGGATTTACCGCTGGCGGGGATGCAATTTTGATTACTTTGCATGGGGTTGGAGCGTCCGTTACAAAATTTGACGCGCGGATTGGGTTGTATGGACACCTGCGCGATGTGCAGGAGATAGAGCACTGGGTCGGTCAATACGTCGGGCAATCGATGCCGGCTCCTGCTTCTTGATGACGAGTACTGATACAGACCCGTCTCTGCCATTAGCACCGCGCAAGACAAGAAAGATTTTGATTGCCGGTCATGTCGGAGCGGGAAAGACTACGGTACTGCAAACGCTGTTCGGTGATCAGGCGCTTACCACCGACGCGCGTTACAGTGAGGCCGTAATGAGCGGCAAAACGAGCACCACCGTTGCCATGGACTATGGCGTGATCGATTGCCCAGCGAGTAATGACCGACTACACATTTATGCAATCCCTGGGCAAGAGCGTTTCCAGTTCATGTGGGAAATCCTCAGCAAGAATGCAGCGGGGATTCTTCTGTTGATGGATGCACGTATTTCCAAGCCTCTGCAGGCAATCCACCTCTATTTGGATCGTATCCTACCCTATCTTCACCAACCCGCGGGGGTCGTTGCGCTCAATAAACTTTCTAACGCGGAGCGCGGCCAGCTTCATCTGCCAGCCTATCTTCGCCACGGCGACCTCCGTTTGCGCCTCACTACTACCGACGTGCGTAACCAGGAGGAAGTGCTCACCCTATTGCGTCTCCTCATCGGCGAAATCGGCCAGAGGAATGCTATGCATGATGAGCTTTCCTTAGGGGGTATCCGCAGTGAGGCGCCAAAACCCTCTCCGCGGTAAAATTTTTGTTTTCGACTAAGTGTCCGGGTATGCAGAGGCAAGTCAGGAGCGTGATCCGTGCAGGGTTTGATGCTGATCCTGGAAATTGTGGTGGTGGCTTTGATCGCCATCGAGGTATACATCCGTTTTACTGGGCGACGCAAAGGCAAGAAGCTTGTGCGCGAGCCGGAGCCGCCCCCGGTTTCTACCGAAGCTGGGCAAGTAGCTTCCGCCCCGGTTCCAACGACTCCAAGAGCCGTGCAGGGGCAAGTGGTACAAGAGGAGGCCCTCAGCGGGGAAGACCTGCTGCGGGAAGCCGATATTTACATGCAGTATGGCCATTACTCCCAGGCAGCAACCGTTCTGCGCTGGTATGTGGATCTGCAGCCCGGTGATGGTCGCGCCATTAACCAATTGCTTGACGCCTATCTCGCCCTAGAGGAGCTGAATGCCTATGCACAGCTTCTGGACAGTCTTGGTGAGGCGGGAGCTGCACCTGGTGACCAGGCGTGGTGGAAACAACGTGTTGGCGAAGGTTTGCGTCGCGACCCCGGAAACCTGGAGTTGCTCGTGCTGGCGGAAAAGATGGGTATGCCTATTCCCTCTCCGGAAGCGGAGTTGCAGGAACCAATGACTGCGGCCAAGGCGCTGGCATTAGTGTCGCGTAATTCTGATCCTCAGTATGGCATTGCCATACTTCATGCAGCGATTCTGGAAGAACCGCTACGCTTGCCGCTCTATGCGGAACTATTGCGAATTACCCACAATCAACGAGATATTGAGCGCTACATCAATGCCCTGATCCTGATGAACTTGGCTCTTGGTGATGGTGGCGGCAGTATTCGTGAGCGTATGTTGCGTGCGGGCATGAACCTTGGTCCCCATCCTCTTTGGGAGCGTCTTGCTGTCGATGGCAGAGACCCTGCCGCGTTACGGCGATTCGCATCTGAGCGTAATCTCAAGCTATCTACGAAGCTGCCAGAATAACTAGATCTTGGCGCTTAGCACCGGGTTGTCGAAGTGTTGTTCATAGACGTGAATCTGGCGCAGGGGTGCGGATTGCTCAAAATTGCGGATTACTTCCAGCACATCATGGTCGATGAAGGCAACCTGCGCGCCATCCAGGGTGATGCTGCTGCCGTTGGGCAGGGAGTCCAGCAGGCGTGCCAAGCGCGCCTTGTTCACGAAGGTCAGTTCCCGCTTGAAGCATAGCAAGTAGTTACCGGGGCCTTCTTGGCGTAGCTCCAACGCACTGTGATAATTTGCACGCAGCACGAAAAATAAACCGACAACAAGCCCCACGCCCACACCAATCAACAGATCAGTAAAGAGCACGGCAACAATGGTAATCACGAAGGGCAGGTATTGTGTCTTGCCCAGGTGGAACATGTGTCGAAAGACGCGCGGATGCGCGAGCTTGAAACCAACGACAATGAGTACGGTAGCGAGACTGGCTAGGGGGATCAGGTTCAAAGCACGCGCTAAAAAGATCACTGCAATCAGTAGGAAGATCCCGTGCAGAAAGGCCGAAGCCTTGGTGCGACCACCTGCGGTGATGTTGGCACTGCTGCGGACAATGACCGCGGTAACCGGCAGTCCGCCAATGACACCGCTGACCAGATTGGCGACACCTTGACCGATCAATTCACCATCCAACGGAGTGCGGCGCTTGAAGGGATCAAGCTTGTCGGCGGCCTCGATAGAGAGCAGGCTCTCGAGGCTAGCCACAATGGCTATGGTCACACCTACAACCCATACTTCTTGATTACTAAGGGCCCTCCAATCCGGGAACTGAAACAGCCTGCCGACATCTTCGATGGAGTGAATGACGGGTAATTGCACCAGACTATCGGCAGAGAGATGCAGGATCGGTAAAAATTGCGAAAAACCAAGGTTGAGTAAGGTCCCCGCCAGCACCGCGACCAGCGGGCCAGAAAACCAGTTCTGGCGCTTTAGGGCAGGTGTCACATCCCAGACAATCAGAATGCCCAGGCAAAGCAGGCTGATCAACAGCGCACCCCACTCCACGTGTGCCAAGGCCGCGTAGATACCGGAGAAGGTATTGTCGGTCGTGCCGCTGGCAAATTCCTGACTACCGAATTGGCCAAGATCGAAGCCCACCGCGTAGGGAAACTGCTTCATGATGAGGATGATACCAATGGCTGCGAGCATGCCCTCGATAACCGCTGACGGAAAAAAGTAGGCAATACTACCTGCACGCAAAAAACCCAGTAGCAGCTGAATGGCACCGGCGATGACTACCGCCAGCAAAAAGGCCGAAAAACTATGCAAATCCTGGAGCGCGACAAGAATGATGGCGGTGAGTCCGGCGGCCGGGCCGCTGACCGAGAGGGCCGAGCGGCTGAAAAATGGCACCACAATCCCGCCAACGATGCCAGCCAAAACGCCCGCTAACAATGGCGCACCCGACGCCAGTGCGACGCCTAGGCACAACGGGATTGCCACCAAGGCGACGACCAGCGCGGCGGGGATGTCATGACGCAGGTTGCGCAAGGGCGAGAGAGATGACGCTACGCTGTCGCCAGCGCTGCTGGCAGACGGATCTACAGGCATGATTTTCGCTCCCATTTTGGTTTCGTTGGTTAGACTAGACGATTGCACGTCCGGTTCCAAGGCACCAGTTCCACGGCATAAAAAACCCCCGCAGGGCGGGGGTGATTTTGCTATTTGTGGCTTTGGGGTCAGGCTAAACGCTGGCGAATTTCCTTGGTCGCCTTGACCATGTTCTCCAGCGCCGGGGTGACCTCGGCCCACTTCCGGGTTTTGAGGCCGCAGTCGGGGTTGATCCAGAGCCGTTCGGCTGGCACTACCTTGGCGGCTTTCTCCATGAGCTGCACCATCTCTTCCACGCTCGGAACGCGCGGGGAGTGGATGTCATAGACGCCCGGTCCGATTTCGTTGGGGTAGTTGAAGGTGGCGAAGGCGTCCAGCAATTCCATCTGCGAGCGCGAAGTCTCGATGGTGATAACGTCAGCGTCCATGGCGGCAATGGCCGGCAGGATGTCGTTGAACTCTGAGTAGCACATGTGGGTGTGGATCTGCACGTCATCGGCAGCAATCTGCGCCGAGATACGGAAGGCACGCGAGGCCCAGGCTAAGTACTTGTCCCAATCCTTGCGCTTGAGGGGCAGACCTTCGCGGTAGGCCGGTTCGTCAATCTGGATAATGCCAATGCCGGCGTCGATCAGATCTTTGAGCTCATCGCGGATGGCCAGCGCGATCTGCAGTGCGGTGCGCTCGCGCGGCTGATCGTCACGTACGAAAGACCACTGCAGGATGGTAACTGGACCGGTAAGCATGCCCTTCATCGGCTTGCTGGTAAGAGACTGGGCGTACTTGGCCCATTCCACCGTCATCGCGTGTGGGCGGGAGACGTCACCAAAAATCAGCGGTGGCTTCACATAGCGCGAGCCATAGCTCTGCACCCAGCCGTGGCGGGTGAAGGCAAAACCAGCCAACTGTTCACCAAAATACTCCACCATGTCGTTGCGCTCGGGTTCACCGTGCACCGGTACGTCTAGACCCAGGCGCTCCTGCTCCTTCACCACCAACGCCACTTCGGCCTCCATGGCCTTGTGATAATCGGCATTAGAGAGCTCGCCTTTGCGGTTTTGCAGACGTGCCTTACGGATTTCCGGGGTCTGCGGGAAACTGCCAATGGTGGTGGTGGGGAAGGGCGGTAGCTTGAAGCGTGCGGCCTGCGCCTTGGCACGTGCCGGGAAGGGGCTGGCACGATGGCCATCATCGTTGCCCAGTTCCTGCAAGCGGGCGTTGACGGCGGCGTTGTGAATGCGCGGCGAACTCTTGCGCGATGCCACTGCCTTGCGTGCGGTCTCCAGTTCCGTCGCGACTGCTGCGGGGCCGTCGTTGATGGCGCGCGCCAGCACGTGCAGCTCATCGAGCTTTTGCACGGCGAAGGCGAGCCAGGACTTGAGTTCATCGTCCAGTTCCGCTTCCTGAGCCAGATCCACCGGGCTGTGCATCAGGCTGCACGAGGCTGCGATCCACAGACGATCGCCCAATGCCTTCTGCGCTGGGGCGAGGAGCTCCAGGGCGGCGTCGAGGTCGGCGCGCCATACATTGCGGCCATCGACTACGCCCAAGGAGAGGATCTTGTCGGCGGGGTAGTTGGCGAGAAAGGTGTCGTGCTGGGCTGGGGCACGGCGCAGATCCAGGTGCAGGCCGGAGACCGGCAGCTTCTGTAGGCGTGCCACATGCTCGGCGACGGACTCGAAGTAGGTTGCGAGCAGAATCTTTGGGGTTTTGCCTTGGGCCAGTTGGGCGTAGGCGCCATCCAGCGCGCTCAGCCATTCCTGCGGCAGGTCGAGTACCAGTGCGGGCTCATCCATCTGTACCCACTCGACGCCAGCGGTGGCGAGTTTGGCGAGGATTTCCGCATAGACGGGCAGGATCTTGGGCAACAGGCTCAGGCGGTCAAAACCGCTGTGGCGCGGCGCTTCACCATGACCGGCGCAGCCATCGTCGTGGCGATGGCCAGCCTCGCCTTGGGCAGCTCCCGGCTCTTTCTCCTTGCCCAACCACAAATAGGTGAGGGGGCCGACCAGTACTGGCTTGGCATTCAGGCCCAGTGCCTGCGCCTCTTTTACCTGGGCAAAAATCCGCTCGCTGCTCAGGCGGAAATCCATACCCTCGTGAAATTCGGGGACGATGTAGTGGTAGTTGGTATCGAACCACTTGGTCATTTCCATGGCTGGCTGAGTCTTGGAACCACGTGCCATGGCAAAGAAGGTGTCACGGTCGACCTCGCCACCGCTAAAGCCGTAGCGCGGTGGAATGGCGCCCAGGGTGCAGCTCATGTCGAGCATCTGGTCGTAGAAGGTGAAATCGCCTACGGGAATCAGATCGACGCCACAGGTCTGTTGGATGCGCCAGTGGCGCTCGCGCAGTTGCGCGCCCCGCGCCTCCAGCTCGGCGCCGTCGATATCGCCAGACCAATAGGCCTCAGTGGCCTTTTTTAGCTCGCGCTTGTGGCCAATGCGGGGGAAACCAAGATTGTGCACCCGGGTCATGTTATTACTCCTCTGCCAAAATTGCCGCCATGATGCCGCGCCAACCGGCATGGCTCAAGTGGGAAATTTTGCGCAAGGGGATGAATCCCCTTCATCGCACGCCTCAGTCGAGGCGAAAACCGCGATGCAGAGCGACAATACCACCGGAAAGGTTATGCACATCGACGCGCGCAAAACCGGCATCTTCCATCATCATGCGGAAGGTCTCCTGGTCGGGAAAGCGACGGATAGATTCCACCAAGTACTGGTAGCTGTCGCGATCCTTGGCGACGATCTCGCCAATCTTGGGCAGGATATTGAAGGAGTAGAGGTCGTAGATGCTCTGCAGCCCCGGCCAGCGTGGGTGCGAGAACTCAAGGATCAACGCCCGCCCACCGACCTTGAGGACGCGATAGATCTCGGCCAAGGCACGCTCGGGGTGCGTCATGTTACGGATGCCAAAGGCCAGGGTGACGAGGTCGAACTGCTGGTCGGCGAAGGGTAACTCTTCGGCATTGGCCTCGACAAATTCGACGCCAGCGAGCATACCCTTGTCGGCCAGGCGCTTTTCGCCCACCGCCAGCATCTCCGGATTAATGTCGGAAACCACGATGCGTCCATTGGGTTGCAGACGCTTGTACATCAGTGCCGCCAAGTCACCGGTGCCGCCGGCCAGGTCTAGCACCTGCTGCCCCGGACGCGGGCGCGCGAGATCAATGGCGTAGCGCTTCCACAGGCGGTGCACGCCGAGCGACATGAGATCGTTCATCAAATCGTAGCTGCTGGCGACATTGCTGAACACCCCGCGTACCAGTTTTTCCTTTTCCGCCTCGGGTACTTCCTGATAGCCAAAATGGGTGGTGGCAGCAGCTTGCTCGTTTTCCGGCAGATCGTGGTCGGTCATCCCTTTCTCCATTAGATTGAACGCAGCAGCAGGCTGCCTTTCTCGCTCAGATAGTTACGCAGCAGATCGGCAAAATCTGCCCGTACTGAGCCGGCTACTTCAGGCAGCTCCATGAGTTGCGCGGTCCATAGTCGTAGTTTGCCGAGACTTTCCCAGCGCGGCAATGGCCGCAGGGCATGCAGAATTTCCATACGCATAAACAGCGGCGCCAGTGCGGCATCGACTAGGCTGAAGCACTCTCCGGCAAAGAATGGTCCTTGGCCCATGGCTGCTTCGAGACGCTCGAGCTTGTCGAAGAGCTGTCGATGGGCGGCGGTAAAACGCTCCTCTCCCTGCGCCACCATCAGTTGAAATTGGTCGCCCAGGGCATCCCCCCCCAGGGCAATCCAGGCCCGATGCCGTGCCCTTTCCAGGGGGGCTTCGGGGTGCAAGGATGGGGGCAGGGTCTCATCCAGATACTCGTTGATGACCTGCGACTCGAAAAGCACCGTGTCGGTGTCCACTCGCAGGCAGGGGACTTTGCCCAAGGGCGAGATGGCGAGAAACCAGTCAGGTTTGTGCGCCAGATCGATATGCGTCAGGGTAAAGAGCACCTCTTTGTGGAGCAGGGTAATGACCGAGCGCTGCACATAGGGGCAGAGGGGAAAGCTGATTAATTCCAGGGTCATGGGTGGCTCCCGCAGCGTTTGCTCAGTCTGCCCGTGTGCATCGATACAGCGCCACTTCTCCGAGGAGGTTGGGCCAGATACGATTGCTCTGGGTGCTGCGACGGCGATCGTCCAACACCACGCGCTCGCGTACCTCGATGCGATTGTCGCGGCACAGCGCGTCGAAATCGCGAATGGTACATAGATGGATGTTGGGCGTATCGTACCACGAATGTGGCAAGACGTCGGTCATCGGCATACGTCCTTTTACGCCAAATTGCCAACGTGCGCGCCAATGGCCCATATTGGGGAAGGTGACAATGCCCTCGCGGCCGACGCGCAGCATCTCCAGCAATAGATCGCGGGGGTAGTATACCGCCTGCAGGGTTAGCGATAGCACGACGGTGTCTACGCTGCCGCTGGCAAATTGCCGCAGGCCACTGTCCAGGTCCTGCTGGATGACGGGGATCCCACGGCGCAATGCTGCTGCCACCCGTTCATCGTCTACCTCGATGCCGTACCCTTGGACCTGCTTTTCCTTCTGAAGATAAGAGAGAAGCTCGCCCTCCCCACAGCCTAAGTCGAGCACGCGGCTACCGGGCTGAATCCAGTCGGCAATGATTTGCAGATCGCGCCGTAATGCCTGGCTCATAATCCCAACTCCTCTGCCACGCGCTCCAGGTAGGCCTGCATCACCTTCAGGTACTGCGGAATGGGCAGCAAAAAGGAATCGTGACCGTGTTGCGCTTCGATCTCCGCGTAGCTGACATGAGCGCCCGCGGTATACAGGGCCTGGACGATCTCGCGCGAGCGCTCCGGCGAAAAACGCCAGTCGCTGGTAAAGCAAGCAACAAAAAACTTTGCCTGCACTTCGGCGAAGGCCGCTGCAAGGTTGCCCGCGTGAGCCGCCGCAGGGTCGAAGTAATCCAGCGCTTTGGTGATATACAGGTAGCTATTGGCGTCGAAGTGCTCGACAAAGCGGGAACCCTGATGGCGCAGGTAGCTTTCGACCTCAAAATCGATGTCAAAGCCGTAGGATAATTCCTTGCCCAGGCGTGTTTCCCGACCAAATTTTTTGCCCATGGCATCATCGGAAAGATAGGTGATGTGGCCGATCATGCGGGCCAGGGCGAGACCACGGCGTGGCTTGGTGTCGAACTGGTAGTAGCGACCTTGATGAAAATCTGGGTCGGTGATGATCGCTTGCCGACAGACGTCGTTGAAACCGATGTTCTGCGCGCTGAGTTTGGGAGCCGCAGCGATGGCTACCGCATGGCGCAGGCGATCGGGATAGTCGATGGCCCATTGCAGCACCTGCATGCCGCCCAAGCTGCCACCGACAATGGCCGCCCAGCAATCGATGCCGAGATGGTCACTGAGAGTGGCTTGCGTACGTACCCAATCGGCAACGGTGACCATGGGAAAGTCCATGCCCCAGGGTTCACCGGTTGCCGGGTTAATACTAGCGGGCCCAGTCGATCCCTTGCAGGAACCAATGAAATTGCTGCACACCACAAAAAAACGCCGGGTATCAATGGGTTTTCCGGGGCCGATCATGGTGTCCCACCAGCCGGGTTTCTTGTCCTCCAGGGACTGGTAACCGGCGGCGTGGTGATCCCCCGACAGCGCATGACAGATCAGGATGGCATTGCTGCGCGCGGCATTCAGCTCGCCATAGCACTCAAAGCGCAGTATATACCCAGGCAGGCTGCGGCCACATTCTAACAGTAATTCTTCGCTGACTTGCAGGTCCTGGTATTGCACCAGTCCTACGGAATCATCGGGTATGCGCTCCGGCATCAACGCCCCGCGTGCTAATTAGGAACGCTGAGTCTACTCAGGGGCTGTCCCGTGGACAAGCGCCGCAGCGCTTTCTGTGTTTTGGCCTCGGCCGCTTACTCCGGCTGGCCCCAGACGTTTTGCGGTAGCTTCGCGTATTTGCCGGTGTAGACCTGTTTTTGCATCTGGAAGGAAACAGGCACCGGATTGTTGCCCCGGTACCTGATGATCCAGAAGTAATCGAAGGTATGCTTGGGCCAGGTCTTGGGCACCCCGTGGAGCTGGTTCAGGTGCAGGAGCTGACGGAAGGTGACCTGTTGACCGGGGAAATGCTTTTCCAGCTTGGCACTGGCAATGCGCGCATGCTCCCAGAACACAATCACCACCTTGCCATCGTACTTTGGGTTATTGAGCAGGGCAGCGGCCGCCTCTTGCGTGCGCGTGGTCTCCTCCGCCTTCTTTTGTGCTTCCGTTTGCTGCCATTCGGGCACGGCGCTGTAGGCCGTTTCCGGCAGGCTCCAGCTCAGGCTGGTGGGTGTGGCGGTTTCGATGGTGTGCAGGGTCACGCTCATCACCGCCGCCGGTTTGACGCAATTGGGTAACAGGCTCTGACTGGCATCTTTGCCAAGGTAGACCTGGGCGATGGCGCGGGCGCGCTCTTCGCCGATCTTTGATAATCGGTACGGATTCACTTTTTCGCCATGGCGCAGAATGATGATTTCTGCTGGAACCGCCTGGGCGGCTACCGGGATGAGGCTGAGCAGGGGCAAGGCGAGTGCGGCGATCTGTATGGGTTTCATGTTGTTCTCCAATGCATTAACGGCGCAGGAGTAGGCTGCGTGCAAGCCCCAGGATCAGGGCGGAACTGAAAATACCAATCACCGACATGGCCATGCCATTGCCGATGATGCCTTGGCGAAAATTGCCATAAATGTACGTGGAAATGACCTGCGTTCCAGCTGGTTGCAACATGAGGGAAGCGACCAGTTCGCGCATGGACAGGGCAAAGACTACCGTAGCGCCGCCTACCAGCATCGGCCAGGCAATGGGAATCTGCACGCGCAACACATTGTAGAGTGGTGAGGCGCCATGCACGCGCCCGGCTTGCTCCAAACGCGGCGGAATCTGCGCCAGACCAGTGCGGGCATAACGCATGGCAAAGGGAAAGGTCACGGTGGCGTAGGCCACCGCCAGAATGATCGGATGCCCGAAAATCGGCAGCGTATTCCACGGGGCATTCCAGAACAGGATCATACCCACCGCCAGCACCACGCCGGGAATCGCCATGGGTAGGGTAGCAAAGAGATCTACCAAGGCGGCGATGCGCCCGCCGTGGCGGACGATATTGGCGGCGAGCAGGGCGGCAGCCATACCGGCTACTGCGACGCCTGCGGCAAGCTCAAGGCTGGTGAGCAAGGCAGCGAAGCCACTGGAATCATGGGACAACACATGCTGGTAGTGATGCCAGGTGAAATTTCCAGCCTGCAAACCGGCGGTAAGCGCCTTTTCTAAAGACACGACGACGACCGCCCCCAAAGGCAGGATGGTCCCAATCGAAGCAAAGGCGGCGAGCGGCAGGATAGACCAGAAGTATCGACGACTGCCGCGCCGTTGTTGAATCTGTCCGCGATTTTCTTGAACCAATGGCCGGTAAAGGAACCAGACCACAACACCCAAGGCGCAGAGCACCAGGCCAATGGCCGAAGCCTGCGGCAGATTCACTGGCCAGACATTGGTTGCCGCCTCGATACTGGTACTGAGTACCGAGATCCCCGCATAACCAGCCAGTAGCGCCGGCACACCGAATTCTGCGGAGGTGTCGAGGAACACCAGCAGGCCTGCCGCCGCCATAGCGGGCAGTAGGATGGGCAAAATCGCCAGGCGGAAGGCGCCAAGAACCCCAGCACCATGCACCCGCGCCGCTTGCCAGAGACGAAAGTTGCCGTTTTCAAGGCTGGCGCGCAGCATAATGTAGACCAATGGCGTGAGGTGCAGGGCCATGACCGCACCCATCCCCGCGAGGGAATAGAGAAAGTCTTCCAGAGGAGTGCCAAACAGATGGATGACCTGTTCGATCAAACCCACCGGACCCGCCAATAGGCTCCAAGCCTCGGCGGTCAAATACGGGGGAATGAGGAAGGGGATCAGAATTATGGCCTCCCACAACGGGCTGAGCCGCGGGGGAGCATAAAACATCAGTAGTGCCAGACCGAGCCCGAGAGGCAAGGCAAAGAGCACCGCGAAACCCGCCATCCCCAGGGTACCGAGGAGGGCGTGCAAAAAATGTTGGTCTACCCCGAGTTGCAGCAGGGCCGTGCCATGCTGCTGGTCAGCACTGGGTTGCAGTGCCTCATAGAGAATGGCTCCGAGGGGTGCCAAGACCAGCACCCCCAGGATCAGGTAGACCAATAAGTGATTAACAATGCGGCTCACTGGCCGAGGATTTCTTTCTTGAAACGCGCCAGAACTGCCGGTTGCGTTGCAGCCAGTTTTTTCCAGTCCACCGGAATGACTTTGAAGCTGCCGATCTTGGCCATGATGGGCTTGGCCGGAACGCCTTGCCGTGCGGGATAGAGGTTATTTTTCGCTACGAGCTTCTGCCCAGCGGGGGACATGGCAAAGTTGACGAATTCCTCTGCCAGTTTTTTGTCCGGCGCCGATTTCAAAATCAGAATCGGGCGCGGAATCATGATCGTACCTTCCTGCGGATAGACGAGATCGACGGAGTTTCCCTGGGCCTTTGCGGCAACCGCTGCGTGCCCCACACACTCCAACATGCCGCTGCGCTCGCCGGCGAGTACCGGCAAAAGGGCGGCATGGTTGGTACCGGGCCACACGGTGCCATTGGCCTTCAAGGCCGAGAGAAACTGCCAAGCCCGGTTACCGTATTGATCGACAAAGGCGGTCAGAAAGCTGGAAGCTGTACCCGACAACAAGGGGTTCGGAGCGGTGATGCGGTCTTTCCAGATGGGCTGCGTCAGATCGAACCAGCTATTGGGCAGCTTCGCACCCGCGGGCAGGGCCTTGGTGTTGAACACCATGGAAACCGTGTCCAGCCCGTAAGGCAGGAAAGGGGCGGGGGTTTGTGCCGGCTTGACCAGGGTCTTTTCGATGGCTGCCGGATGATAGGGGAAGACCATGCCCTTCTGTGCCAGATCCAGACCCGCGGACCAGCCTGCTACCATCACCACATCGGCGTGGGGGTGATTGGCCTCAGCCGCCAAACGCGCCATGACCTTGCCGGTGCTGGAGGTCCAGACTTCCACGTGGTCACCAGTCTTTTTGCTGAAATCCCGAGCCAAGGCCTTGGCCAGAGTCGCCGGCGCGGCGCTATAGAGAGTAAGGGTGGCGGCTGACGCCGAACTAGCAAAGGCCAAGCCGAGCAGGGTAATCAGTACGTGTTTCATGACAACTCCTCTTGTTTCGTAGCGGTTTGCGGGATGCACCAGCCATGTTGCGGGCGCAGTTTCCAGGTGCGGGGGCCAAGTGACCCGTCGCGGGAAAAGGCGAGCAGTTCCTGCCCATCGGTGCTGCGCAGGGCAAGAAGATAGCGACCATCGTGCCAATGGGCGTGGCGTGCCTCAGCTTTGGCGCCATCCCCTATTTCGCTCGTGTCGATTTCAATATCACTGGGGCGCAGCAGTAAGGTGGCACGGGTAGCGCCATTGAGCGCACTGGTGGCGGGGACTTGCAGGCGCTGCCCCTCCCAAAGGAGTAGGGCGCTGTTGCCGCGATGTTCGAGGACCGGCACCTGAATGCCGCGCACCGAGCCCCCCAAGCGTGCTACCGTGAGACTCGCCGGCCGCTGATATAAACCTTCTGGGGTGTCCCACTGCTCCAGGTGCCCCGCGTTGAGCACCCCCACGCGCTGCCCGAGGTAAAAGGCTTCGCCGGGATCGTGGGTGACATGCAGGGCGGTAATGCCCTCCTCGCGGAAGAGTCCATGCAGAAATTCCCGCAAGTTTTCCCGCACCCCATGGTCCAGGGCGGAAAGGGGCTCGTCGAGAAGGACGATGCGTGGCATGGCGATGATGGCGCGGGCAATGGCCACCCGTTGCTGTTGGCCACCTGAAAGCTCGTGTGGCCGGCGCTTGGCGGCAGCGGCGGGGATGCCCATACGTTCCAGAAGGGCATGGGCACGATTACGGTCGCGCGGCAGGCCACGTGCGCGTAGTGGATAGAGGACATTTTCGAGGATGCTCAGGTGTGGCCACAGGGCGGCATCTTGAAACACCATGCCAATGCCACGTTTTTCCGGGGCCAGCCAAGTACGATCATTGCTGACAGCCTGGCCGCAGATCTCGATGTGTCCGCGCTGCGGCCGCAAGAGGCCGGCGATTGCCGCGAGCAAAGTGCTCTTGCCGGAGCCAGACTCGCCCAGCAGGCAGGCGTAGCTGCCACTCTCCTGTTGCAGGCTTACACCCGCCAAAATGGGCCGCCCACCAAGTTCGACGCTGAGGCCTTGGATATCCAGTCCGATGGTTGACTGCGTTTGTACCTCAGAAGGCATATTGGAGCATTACCCGATTGTAGATGTAGCTATGCCCCTCGTATGCGGCGAGACCATTGTCGATAGCAACGCGATCACGAATGCTCAACCCTTTGACCTGCATTGGGAAATAAGTGAGGTCCAGATAGACGCCGTTGGTTTTTCCTTCGTAGTTGGTATCGAAGCGCGCGTAGCCAGCAAGAAAACGAATCTGTTTCTTCCAGGCGCGATAACTTGCCCCCAAGCGCCACGCATGTCCAGGACCAAAAGCGAGGAGGTTATTGGTCATAAAAGAAGCGTACATCGCTGTATAGTTCCCGTAGGGAGAAACGATCGCACCACCACCAAAGCTGTCGGCGCGCGGCGTCAGGGCGTTATAGGCAAAGAACAGATTGGCATGGGGAATTTTCACCCCAATTTTTGTTCCCCAGAGGGTGGCATTGACGGAGCCTTTCTGTCCAAATAACTTGGCGTGGTATTGTTGTAAAAATCCGTTGTTTTCCCATTCCCGCAGGTATTGCACGGCGACATAAGGAGTAAATGCAGTACTTGTATGCAGGCTATACTGCGCATCGCCGTAAAACATTTGCGCAAACTGATAGAAGTTGTAGTACCACGCAGCGATCTTGGCGCCATCTGCTTGATAGCGGGCACCAAAGGCTAAGGTTCCATTGCTGGCGGGCGTATCTTTGGGCAGTCCGACTTTCTTCACGCCGTAGAGGGGATCTTCATCATAATTGGTGGGATAGTAGAGGTTGTCGCGATAATAATTGTCCGATGTACGGCTCTTCCAACGGAAAATTCGCATACCTTCCAGGCGTAGCCCGGATACGGGCTCGGCCTGTAGGAAAATTCCCTGAAAAGTTTGCGGCAACATGCGCGAGTCGCGGGCACCCAGCCAGGGTGTATTGATAATCTGGTTGCCGACCCGCAGCAACAAGAGTTTGGGTAGCTGATACTGCAAGTACGCCTGACCCAGCGCATTGATCGAGGGTGCCCAGTGCATTTGCGGTAAAAAAGCTCACTCCGGCGCTAAAGCCCGCTAGGCTGCCAGTCTGGGCATTGAGGATGCCACCGAGGCTATAGGCATCGGCGTTCTCTGTATTCCCTGCGCCATACAGTTTGCTGAAATAATACGAGCGTACGACGCCGCTGACACGGCCATTCTGGATGATGCTGGCCAGTGTGTCGGCCTGAGCGCTACTGAGTACACCAGCGCCACTCAAAAGCAGCGCGGCTCCTACGGCGATTCGGGTATGTAGCATGATGCGCGGTCCTGTTCTGTAAAAATTCTTAGCCAGCATCATACCGTCGGAATGTGACAGAACTATGAACCTTTTATGAACTTTTTGTGACACCTATGGTGTCGCAACTCAGCATAGCGGATCAGGCTTGCACTGAAATGAGGTGTCCTGACAATAGTGGACACTGCTGCTTCAAGCGGCTGCTTTCCAGAAAGACTGGGCGAAGACAGCCGGTGCCAGGTAGCCGAGTCGTGAATGACGACGTTGGCGGTTGTAGAAAATCTCAATGTATTCCCGTATAGCGGCCTCCGCCTGGGAGCGCGTCGCATAGTCCTTCCCTCGAAGAGATGAGAGGGAACAGGGGGGCAAGGGATGTTTTCAACCAATGGCGGATACGGCATAGCTCTTGGCCTTGCCCCTTTTTGTGGGGGCTGTTTTCTACGGCGTACCGTTCCAAGGCCTCGCCCAATGTGGTGGTCTCGGCTTCTGAGCTATTACGCCAGATCCCCCGCACCATTTCCGCCTCGGTCACCTTGGCCCAGGCTTCGGCTTCGGTTCGGAATGTCCGCGCTTGGGCCGGAAAAGCGGACTTGCGGATTTTGGCTTGCCAACCAATCCGGGTTTCCGTCCACGTCTTTGCGTTCAAAGAATGTTGCCATGGGAGGGACGCCTGCGGGACAGTGGCTTACTTGGGCTTACTGTCCCTAAAAGCAAGCAGGCAAAGAACAAGGCTCCAGACTTTCGTCTAAGGCCTTGTTTTGTATGGGGTGACTGATGGGGCTCGAACCCACGACAACCGGAATCACAATCCGGGGCTCTACCGACTGAGCTACAGTCACCAAAGAAGCATAATGATAACGCCCAGAGGCCTGCCTTCGCAATATCTCTGGACGCAACCCCGGAAAATCAGTCCCAGCTCAGGGCACCACCGGTTTGATACTCGGTCACCCGGGTCTCGAAGAAGTTCTTTTCCTTCTTCAGATCCATCATCTCACTCATCCACGGGAAAGGATTTTGGATGCCTTCCCATTGCGGCTTGAGGCCAATCTGACTCAGGCGCCGGTTGCCGATGTAGTGGACGTAGTCCTTGAACATTGGTGCATTCAATCCCAGTACGCCGCGCGGCATGGTATCGTCGGCATAGGCGCATTCCAATTTTACGCCCTGCCGGATGAGGGCGATGATTTCCTCCTGGAACTCTTCCGTCCACAAATGCGGATTTTCGATCTTGATCTGGTTGATCAGGTCGATGCCAAAATTACAGTGCATGGATTCGTCGCGCAGGATGTACTGATATTGCTCCGCCGCGCCGACCATCTTGTTTTGCCGCCCCATGGCCAGAATCTGGCTGAAACCGACATAAAAGAACATGCCTTCCATGATCGTCGCAAAGACGATCAGGGAGCGCAGCAAAATCTGATCATTCTCCGTCGTGCCCGTTTTGAAATTAGGGTCGGCCAGGACCTCGATGAAGGGGATGAGGAAGTCATCTTTGGCACGCACCGAAGGTACTTCATGGTACATGTTGAAGATTTCGCCCTCGTCCAGGCCCAGAGACTCGACGATATACTGATAGGCGTGGGTGTGGATGGCCTCTTCAAAGCCTTGGCGCAGCAGGTACTGGCGACATTCCGGCGCCGTGATGTGGCGGTAGGTGCCGAGCACGATGTTGTTGGCGGCTAGGCTGTCGGCGGTCACGAAAAAGCCCAGATTACGCTTGACGATGCGCCGCTCGTCCTCGGTCAGGCCCTTGGGATCCTTCCACAAGGCAATATCCCGCGCCATCTGTACCTCTTGCGGCATCCAGTGGTTGGCGCAGGCCGCCAGATATTTGTCCCAAGCCCACTGATACTTGAACGGCACCAGTTGGTTGACGTCGGCTTTGCCATTGATGATGCGTTTGTCTTCGGCGCGCACCCGGGAGAAGCTGCTGGCCTGGATGCCCGTGTCGCCGCTCCCCGGCGTATCATGATAGGCAGGCATGGTCACGGACTTGGGTTTTTCCTCGATAAAATCAAGCATTCTAGTCTCCGGTTTTCGACCCGCCTTACTGGCAGGCCTCGCAGGTGGGATCGTCGATGGCGCAGGCCTTGAGGCTGCCGGGCACGGCGTTCAGGGTGCCCGTCTGCACCGTGGATTTCTCCGCCGCAGTCGCCCCCAAAGAGCGCAGGTAATACGTTGTCTTGATGCCGCGACGCCAGGCCAAGCGGTAGGTGTCGTCAATCTTCTTACCCGAGGGTTGGCCAAAATACAGATTCAGGCTCTGCGACTGATCCAGCCACTTCTGCCGCCGCGCCCCGGCCTCGATCAGCCATATTGGGTCGGTCTCGAAGGCATTGGCGTACAACGGCTTGAGGGCCGCCGGAATGCGGTCGATGGGCATTACTGAACCATCGAAGTATTTAAGGTCATTGACCATCACCTCGTCCCATAGGTCCAGGCGCTTGAGGTCCTCCACCAAAAACTGGTTGACCACGGTAAACTCGCCAGAAAGGTTCGATTTGACGTAGAGATTTTGATAGATCGGCTCAATCCCTTGGCTCACCCCAACAATGTTGGAGATGGTAGCCGTTGGCGCGATGGCGAGACAGTTGCTGTTACGCATGCCAGCGCGCACCTTCTCGCGCAGTCCTGACCAGTCGAGCTGCTGGCTGCGGTCGAGGTCAACCCCTTGGCTGCGGCTTTGGGCCAAAATCTCGATGCTGTCGATAGGCAGCACGCCCTGGCTCCACAACGAACCGGCGAAGCTCTGATACGCGCCGCGCTCACGGGCGAGGTCGGCGGAGGCATCGATGGCATGGTAACTGATCAGTTCCTGGCTGATATCGGCAAAGCGCACGGCGGCATCCGAAGCATAGGGGATGCGCAAAGCGAGCAGGGCATCGGAGAAGCCCATCAGACCCAGGCCCACTGGGCGATGGCGCAGATTGCTATTGCGCGCCTTGGCCAAGGCGTAGTAGTTGATGTCGATGACGTTATCGAGCATGCGCATGGCCACGCCAATGGTGCGTGCCAATTTCTCGCCATCGATACAGGCGAGGATCTGCTCCGCGCTCATCTCGCTATGTAGCACGAGCGGGTCCTGCCCCTCGGGGAGGCGCAAATGCGCGAGCAGATTTACCGAGCCCAAGTTGCAGACGGCGATCTCTTTATCGCTAGTGTTGAGGGTGATCTCAGTGCAAAGATTGGAGCTGTGCACTACCCCTGCGTGCTGTTGTGGGCTGCGCAGATTGCACGGGTCTTTGAAGGTGATCCATGGATGCCCGGTTTCAAAGAGCATGGTGAGAATCTTGCGCCAGAGTTGCAGCGCCGGTACGCGCTTGAAAACTTCGATAGTGTCGTTGTCGGCCATACGTTCGTAGGCCTCGTAGCGGGCGCGGAAGGCGTCACCAATCAGATCATGCAGGTCTGGTACATCATTGGGGCTGAACAGGGTCCAGTCACCACCTGCCTCTACCCGCTCCATGAAGAGATCGGGAATCCAGTTGGCGGTGTTCATGTCGTGGGTACGGCGGCGATCGTCGCCGGTGTTCTTACGTAGTTCGAGGAATTCCTCAATATCCATGTGCCAGGTTTCGAGGTAGGCGCAAACGGCGCCCTTGCGCTTACCCCCCTGGTTGACGGCAACGGCGGTATCGTTCACTACCTTGAGGAAGGGCACGACCCCCTGACTCTTGCCATTGGTACCCTTGATGTAAGAACCGAGGGCACGCACCCGCGTCCAGTCGTTGCCCAGTCCACCGGAATACTTGGAGAGCAGGGCGTTGTCCTTGATGGATTCGTAGATGCCGTCGAGGTCATCGGCCACGCTGGTGAGAAAGCAGCTCGACAACTGCGGACGCAGGGTACCGGAGTTGAACAGGGTAGGCGTGGAGCTAACGAAATCAAACTGTGAAAGCACCTCATAGAAGGCAATGGCCTGTTCCTCGCGTTCGATTTCCTCGCTGGCCAAGCCCATCGCGACGCGCATCCAGAAGGCCTGCGGCAGCTCAATGCGCCGCTCGCGGACATGCAAGAAATAGCGATCATAGAGGATCTGCAAGCCCAGATACTGGAAGTTCAGGTCGCGCTCCGGGTGCAGCGCCGCAGTGATGCGGTCGAGATCAAACTGCCCCAGGCGCGGGTCGATGAGTTCGTGTGCAATGCCGGTGGCGAGATAGTCGCGGAAGTATTCGCTATAGCGTGCGGTCATCTGCGCCTGGGTGCAGGGCTCTTCGAGCACTTCGCGGCGGATGCGGTCGAGGAGCAGCCGCGCCGAAACATAGGCATAGGCGGGATCGCGCTCGATGAGGATGCGACTAGCGAGGATAGGCGCCTGATAGAGCTCAGTCTCGCTGATCCCGTCGTACAAATTCTTGAGAGTGGACTGCAGGATCGCTTCTGGCGAAACCGCTGTGCCAAGTTCGGCACAGGCCTCTTCAATGACAGCGCGCAGCCGCTCGCGATCCAGGGGCTTGCTACTGCCATCGGTGTGGCGGACCTGCAATTCTGCACTGCTTTCCGTTGTCTGCTGGCGGCGCTGTGCACGCTCGCGTGCACGCTCTTCACGGTAGAGCACATAAGCGCGCGCTACCTCATGCTCACCAGCGCGCATGAGCGCCAGTTCCACCTGATCCTGAATATCCTCGATGTGAAACGTGCCGCCGCCCGGCTGGCGTCGCTCCAGCGCGCCGATCACTTGCCCCGTCAGGCGCGAGACTTGTTCGCGCACCCGCGCACTGGCGGCACCGCCACTGCCTTCCACGGCGAGGAAGGCCTTGGTCATGGCGACTTGGATCTTGCTGGCATCAAAAGTGACGAGGGAGCCATTGCGGCGAATGACGCGGTGATGAGAATCGGAATGGTCAGGGGTTATCGCTTGGGCAGTGCTGGGCATGTTGTCCTCCTTGGTGATCAGACACAAAATATAGTTATCAGACCCCCATTGTCAACACTATATATAGTGTTGACAAGCTGTGGATGACCTGGGGATTTCCGGTGTACGGATTTCTATAAAAACTTAGACTTGTTCTATATCCTTGTGCGGCGCATACTGCAAGCCAATGTTCAGTCGGAGAACCATGTCATGACGGAAAATGCCCTCGACCTTGCTCGGGAAAATCTGCTGCAACCGGCAGGGATTGACGAGGCGGCATTGGAGCGGATTTTCGCGCAACTCAGTCGTCGCGCTCTTGACGATGCCGATCTGTATTTTCAGTACAGTCGCAGCGAGGCGTTTAGCCTGGAAGAAGGCGTGGTCAAGTCTGGCAGTCATAGCATTCATCAGGGAGTGGGAGTGCGTGCCATTCAAGGTGAGCGCCAGGGCTTGGCCTATTCTGATGAAATCGCTGTGGAAGCCTTGCTGGGAGCGGCGGAGGCGGCGCGTAGTATTGTGCATCACCCCGGCGAGCAACGGGCCTTGCAGTGGCGCTCGCGTAGCGGCTTGCAGCTGTATCCCAACGTCGACCCTCTGGCCAGCATCGACAACCGCGAAAAGATCGCCCTGCTCGAGCGCCTGGAGGCGGCGGCGCGGGCAGCCGACCCGCGCGTCGCACAAGTCATGGCCAGTCTCGCGGCGCGTTATGAAGTGGTATTGGTGGCGCGTCTGGATGGCAGTCTGGCTGCCGATTTGCGGCCCTTGGTGCGCCTTAATGTCACGGTGATTGCCGAAGAGAATGGTCGGCGGGAACAGGGCAGTGCTGGTGGCGGCGGGCGTCATGACTATCGCGAATTTCTCGCCAGTGATGTGGCCGAGGGCTACGCCCGCGAGGCGGTACGGCAGGCGCTGGTCAATCTCGAGGCGGAGGCCGCTCCGGCCGGCAGCATGGAAGTGGTACTCGGCCCCGGTTGGCCGGGTATCCTGCTGCATGAAGCCATTGGCCACGGCCTAGAGGGCGATTTCAATCGCAAAGGTACCAGTGCCTTTTCTGGCCGTGTGGGACAGAGAGTGGCGGCGCCTGGCGTCACGGTGGTGGACGATGGCACTCTTGCCGGTCGGCGCGGTAGCCTCAATCTCGATGATGAAGGGCAGCCAACACAATGCACCGTGTTGATCGAGGATGGTATTTTGCGGGGCTATTTGCAGGACAGTCTCAATGCGCGCCTGATGGGCGTCGCCTCTACCGGCAATGGTCGCCGCGAGTCTTACGCGCACTTGCCCATGCCGCGCATGACCAACACCTATATGCGCAATGGTCAGCACGATCCGCAGGATATCATTGCCAGCGTTAAGAAAGGGCTCTACGCGGCCAACTTTGGTGGCGGCCAAGTGGATATCACTAGTGGCAAATTTGTCTTCTCGGCATCTGAGGCCTATCTGATTGAAAATGGTCGCATTACCCGCCCGGTGAAGGGCGCAACACTGATTGGCAACGGACCGGATGTGCTGACACGGGTTGAAATGATCGGCAACGACCTCCAATTAGATCCAGGAGTAGGTACCTGTGGCAAGGATGGGCAGAGTGTGCCAGTGGGTGTCGGGCAGCCGACGCTAAAAATTCGCGATCTCACCGTTGGTGGAACGCAGTAATGTGTCGTTACTCAACAGGGCACGCTATTGTCAGTTTCTAAGCAGAGGTCTAAGATCATACACATTGGGGTATTTTGTACCCAGTCTAAACTCCCGGTGGGGGAGGTGAGGGAATGAATAACGTTTTCAAAAACGTACTTTTGTGGGTGGCGATTGGGGTCATTCTCATTTTCGTCTTCCAGAATCTGAATTCGTCGAGTTCAACGCCAGCACAGGCGATGAACTTCTCGACTTTCGTCAATAGTGTGAAGCAGGGGCAGGTCTCTGACGTCACTATGGACGGTAACCATTTGACTGGGGCGCTTAGTTCCGGCCAGCAGTTCAGCGTCTACACCCCGCCCAACGATACGCAGTTGGTGCCACAACTGCTGGCGGCGGGCGTAAAGATTGACGTTAAGCCCCCACAAGGGCAGTCGCTGTTGCTGGCGCTACTCATTAACTGGTTCCCGATGTTGTTGCTCATCGCTGTGTGGATCTTTTTCATGCGGCAAATGGGTGGCGGCGGCGCGGGTGGCCGCGGAGCTATGAGCTTTGGCCGCAGCCGGGCGCGCATGCTCAGCGAAGAAAACAACAAAATCACCTTTGCCGATGTTGCGGGTATCGAAGAAGCCAAGGAGGAAGTGGCGGAAATCGTCGACTTTCTACGTGATCCCTCTAAGTTCCAACGCCTCGGCGGTCGTATCCCTAAAGGCGTGCTACTCATGGGCTCGCCTGGATCCGGCAAGACCCTGCTGGCCCGTGCCATTGCTGGCGAGGCCAAGGTGCCATTCTTCTCGATTTCCGGCTCGGACTTCGTCGAGATGTTTGTCGGCGTCGGTGCCTCGCGTGTACGTGACATGTTTGAACAGGCGAAAAAGCACGCCCCCTGCATCATCTTCATTGACGAAATCGACGCAGTGGGTCGCCAGCGCGGCGCCGGTCTTGGCGGCGGTAACGACGAGCGGGAACAGACTCTTAACCAGATGTTGGTCGAGATGGACGGTTTTGAGGGAACGGAAGGGATTATCGTCATTGCGGCGACCAACCGCCCCGATGTGCTCGACCCGGCGTTGTTGCGTCCCGGTCGTTTCGACCGTCAGGTGACGGTGCCGTTGCCGGATATTCGTGGCCGTGAACAGATTCTGCAGGTGCACATGCGCAAGGTGCCTCTGGCCCCTGATGTTGATGCCAAGATCATCGCACGTGGTACGCCCGGCTTTTCCGGTGCTGATCTCGCCAATCTGACCAACGAGGCGGCATTGATGGCGGCGCGCAAGAGCAAGCGCCTAGTCGACATGCACGACTTTGAGGACGCCAAAGACAAGGTGATGATGGGCGCCGAGCGCAAGTCGGTGGTGATGAGTGACAAGCAGCGCGAGACCACGGCGTATCATGAATCTGGTCATGCGGTAGTGGCCAAGTTGTTGCCGGGTACGGATCCCGTGCACAAGGTTACCATCATCCCACGTGGACGCGCCTTGGGCCTTACCATGCAGTTGCCTACAGAAGATCGCTTCAACTATGAGCGCCAGGAGATTTTGCACAATATCTCCATTCTCATGGGTGGTCGTATTGCCGAAGAGGTGTTTTTGAACCAGATGACCACCGGTGCCGGTAACGACATCGAACGGGCCACTGATTTGGCACGCAAGATGGTGATGCAGTGGGGTATGTCTACCATCGGCCCGATGGTGATCGGCGAGAAAGAAGAGGAGATGTTCCTCGGTCGGGAAATTTCCAAGCACAGCAGTGTCTCGGAACACACCGCGCAGACCGTGGACGAGGAGGTGCGGGGGATCATCCAGGAACGCTATCAGGTGGCGCGCAAGCTCATTGAGGAAAATCGCGACACGGTTGAGCATATGGCGCAGGCGCTGCTCAAGTTTGAGACCCTGGATGCCGGTCAGGTCAACGACCTTATGGCCGGCCATGATCCGCGTCCACCACAGGATACGAATCCCGGTATGCCAGCGGTCAGTGGTGGAGGTGTCGGCAGCCCCCCCGACCAACTGCCTGGTAATTTGCCCAAACTCAATCCCGGAGAGCATCCCGTTTGAGTTTGACCGTGGCGGAACAGCGACGCCCCTGGCTTCAGGGGCGTTCTTGTATTATGGGGATCGTGAATCTCACCCCGGATTCCTTCTCTGATGGCGGTCAATATGTGTCGGTGCCGGCGGCCCTGGCCCATGCCCGTCGCTTGTGGGAGGAAGGGGCGGATATTCTCGATCTCGGCGCCGAGTCGACGCGGCCGGGTGCGGCGGAAGTCCCGGTGCAGGTGGAGATCGATCGCTTGTTGCCGGCCTTGGCAGCGATCCGTGCCGAGATCCCCTTGCCGATTTCCATCGACACCCGCAAGGCGGTGGTGATGCGCGCCGCCCATGCCTTGGGCGCTACCCTCATTAATGACGTCAGTGCCCTGAGCTTCGATCCCGAGGCGCTGACAACGGTAGCGGAATTGGGGCTCGACGTTTGTTTGATGCACATGCGCGGCACGCCACAGACCATGCAGACCTTGACCAATTATGAAGATCTGCTCGGCGAAGTGACCCATTACTTGGCGGAGCGGCGAGATGCCTGTCTGCAAGCGAGGATTCCGGCGGAGTCCATTCTCCTGGATCCCGGCATTGGCTTTGCCAAGGATGACGCCGGCAATCTGACGCTGTTACGCCATGTCGACCAAATGGCCAGCCTCGGACAGCCCATTATGCTGGGGGTATCCCGTAAAGGGTTTTTGGGGCGCATGGCAGGGGCAGAAAAAGCGGAAGATCGTATGGGCGCTAGTGTGGCGGCGTTGCTCTGGACTTGGCGAAAGCATCGCGCTGCTGTCTATCGGGTGCATGATGTGGCTGCCACCCGCCAGGCAATCCGCATTTGGGAAGCATTGGAAGAAGCAGGATAAGAAGATAATGGCAAGAAAATTCTTTGGTACAGACGGCGTACGCGGTCGGGTAGGAGAAATGCCCATGCGTGCCGATTGGGTGTTACAGCTCGGCTGGGCTGCCGGTAAGGTGCTTACTCAAGGCGTATCGGGCAGACCCCGTGTCCTGATCGGTAAGGATACCCGTCTCTCCGGTTATCTCCTCGAATCCGCGCTGGAGTCGGGTCTTGCGGCGGCAGGCGTCGACGTGTTGCTGGTCGGTCCCCTGCCAACACCCGCGATTGCCTATCTCACCCGCACCCTGCGTGCGCATGCCGGCATTGTCATTAGTGCCTCGCACAACCCGTATGAAGACAACGGCATCAAGTTCTTTTCCGCTACCGGCTACAAGCTGCCCGATTCCGTAGAAGAGGCGATTGAGGCAGAGCTGGAGAAACCTATGGGTTGCGCCGCACCTGAAGCCCTGGGCAAGGCGCGCCGAGTCGACGACGCCGCTGGCCGTTATGTTGAATACTGCAAGACGACCTTTCCTGCTATGGCCGATCTACGTGGCTTGCGTATCGTCATCGATACCGCGCATGGTGCGGGTTATAAAGTGGCACCCATGGTATTCAGTGAACTGGGTGCACAAGTAGAAACGATTGGGGCGCAGCCTGATGGCATCAACATCAACGACGGCGTTGGATCGACCGCTCCGGCAGCAATCGTCGCTGCCGTGCAGGGGCGGCAGGCGGATATAGGGATTGCCCTAGATGGTGATGGTGATCGCGTTTTGTTGGTTGATGCGACTGGTAAGGTCTGGGATGGCGATGCCATCCTTTGGTTGCTTGCCCAAGCCTTCGCCGAACGTGGCGCACTGCCGGGGGTGGTCGGTACAGTAATGACCAATTTGGCGCTGGAAAAAGCGTTGTTGGAACGAAGTATTCCCTTCGTGCGCAGCGCCGTGGGCGACCGCTACGTATTGGAAGCCATGCAACAGATGGGGTACCCACTGGGCGGGGAGAACTCCGGGCACATCATCACCCCAGCAAATACCACCGGAGACGCTATTCTTGCCGCTTTGCAGGTGCTTGCTTTTCTGCAACAGCAAGGTAGCACCTTACATGAGTTGACGAACAGCCTGCAATTGTACCCCCAGGTCTTGCTTGGCTTGCGCCTGCCAGATGCGCGACAACAACTGGAACGCCATGACGTACAGCAATTGTTGCACCAGGCAGAAGCCGAACTCGCCGGGCGGGGGCGCCTTTTGGTGCGTGCCTCGGGCACGGAACCGCTGTTGCGTATTATGGTGGAAGCAGAGGAGCCAGGGGTGGCGCAAGCGCTGGCTGAAGACCTGCGGACGCAAATCGCCGCCTGCGTGGCTGAGGCAGTCGCAGTTTGACTGCATAGGACGAGGGTAAATTGACCCTTGCCGGGTGACTCTTTACACTCCTCGTCCTATTAGCGATTGATGACAAATGGAAGGAAGGGCGACGTGCGGCCGATCATGGTAGCGGGCAATTGGAAGATGAATGGCTTGAATGCAGATGCGGAGCATCTCACGCAAGCGATTCTCGATGCTGGTCTGACGCCAGCCTCGCCGGAGGTGGTCTTGTTTCCACCGTTTACGCTATTGCCCATGGTGCATCAGGTGGCCAAGGGCAGTTCTTTGCGTTGGGGTGGGCAAAACCTTTTCTGGGAGAGCCATGGTGCCTACACTGGTGAGATCTCTGGCGCGATGTTGCGTGACCATGGTTGCCGTTATGTCTTGATCGGGCACTCAGAGCGTCGGCAGATTTTTCAAGAGACGGATGAAATCGTCTTGAAAAAGGTGAAGGCGGCTCTGCATTCCGGTCTGATCCCCATGGTCTGTATCGGCGAGTCGGAGCAGGAGCGGCTGCAAGGGAATACCGAAGAAGTTCTGCGGCGCCAGGTCGAGGCGATCCTGCCGGCCTTGGGCAGCGCTGGGCAGCAGGCCAACATGGTGCTCGCCTACGAGCCGATCTGGGCGATTGGCACCGGTAAGACCGCTGGCCCTGAGCAGGCGCAAGAAGTGCACGCCTTTGTGCGAGGACTCATTGCCGCAAAAAATCCGGACATCGCCCGCAAAATTCTCTTGCTCTACGGCGGCAGTGTGAAGGCCAACAATGCCCAGTCCCTCTTTTCGCAGCCGGATATCGACGGTGGCCTGGTGGGCGGTGCCTCCCTGCAGGCGGCTGAATTTTTACAAATCTGTCAGGCTGCCCATGTGGTAGCCCGAGGTCTTTAATTATGTACACGGCGTTATTGGTCCTCCAAGTCTTGATCTGTGTGGTATTGGTCGGTCTCGTGCTCATTCAGAAAGGGCAGGGCGCTGATATCGGCGCGGTCTTTGGTGGCGGTGGTTCGCAGACGGTCTTTGGTGCGCAAGGCGCAGGAAATTTTCTCAGCCATGTCACCGCTATCCTGGCGGCAATCTTCTTCCTCAATAGCCTCGCCCTTGCCTATTTGTCGGAGCATGAGGCGCATCAAGTTGGTGTGGGTATCGCTCTACCCAGCTCTGCGGCGGCGACAACCGCGCCTACCGCTTCGCCCATCGCCAGCACAACCAGTCCTGCGACTGTTGCGACTCCAGCCTCTGTCGCACAATCTGCAGCGCCGGCCGTGGCAGTGCAAAAATCGCCTGCTTCCAAGCCTTGACGTCTTCGGCAGGGCATGAGAAAGTTTTGACCCACTTGCCGAAGTGGTGAAATTGGTAGACACACCGTCTTGAGGGGGCGGCGGCGCAAGCCATACCGGTTCGAGTCCGGTCTTCGGCACCATATCACAGCCCGCGTGGCTGTTTTTTTGTCTCTGTGATGTTCCAGATATTTGATTATATAGAAAAAAAGTTTTTTATAACGACCCTGATGGGTGTTTGACGACTTTGTTGGAGGGGCTGGCCCGGTGCTCGGACATTATTTGCCTGTGCTCATATTCTTGCTGATCGCTCTTGTGGTCGGCATTGTGCCCTTGGTGTTGGGCAGCAAGCTCGGTCCGAATCGGCCCGACAGCGAAAAGCTGTCCCCTTACGAATGTGGCTTCGAGGCCTTCGAAGATGCACGGGTCAAATTCGACGTACGTTACTACCTTGTAGCGATTTTATTCATCCTCTTCGACCTCGAAATTGCGTTCTTGTTTCCCTGGGCAGTCGTTTTTGATGCTGTGGGCATGACTGGGTTCCTCGCCATGATGGTTTTTTTAGCCATCTTGGTAGTGGGCTTTGTCTATGAATGGAAGAAGGGGGCCTTGGAATGGGAATAGAAGGTGTGCTCGAGAAAGGTTTTGTGACTACCAGTATCGATACGGTAGTCAACTGGAGCCGTACCGGATCTCTGTGGCCGATGACCTTTGGATTGGCCTGTTGTGCCGTGGAAATGATGCACGCCGGTGCAGCGCGCTACGATCTTGATCGCTTTGGCATCATTTTTCGTCCCAGCCCGCGGCAATCCGATGTGATGATCGTCGCCGGTACCCTAGTCAATAAAATGGCCCCAGCCCTGCGCAAGGTCTACGATCAGATGGCCGAACCGCGCTGGGTGGTGTCCATGGGCTCTTGCGCCAATGGCGGCGGTTACTATCACTATTCCTACAGTGTGGTGCGCGGCTGTGACCGGATCGTGCCGGTGGATGTCTATGTGCCCGGTTGTCCGCCGACCGCTGAGGCGCTTCTCTTTGGGCTGATCCAGCTGCAAAAGAAGATCCGCCGCACCCACACCATCGCCCGGTAGCCAGGATGGAAGACTTGCAAACATTGTCCCAGCAGATCGAAGCTGGGCTCGGGCAGCGGATACGCCGCAAGCAGATTGCGCTTGGCGAACTCACCCTGGAGCTCGCGCGTGCGGACTTTCTCGCCAGTTGCACTTGGCTGCGCGACGAAGCGGGCTTCGATCAGCTTATCGACGTGTGTGGGGTGGACTATGCCGAATATGGTGATGGCACATGGGAAGGCGAGCGTTTTGCCGTCGTCTACCATCTGCTCGGTATCCACAGCCGCCAACGTCTGCGCCTGCGGGTGTTTCTCGACGAAGACCTGCCGGTCATCCCTTCGGTCAACGCGATCTGGCCAGCGGCCAATTGGTTTGAACGCGAGACCTTTGATCTATTCGGATTTCTCTTCGAGGGGCATCCTGATCTGCGCCGCATCCTCACCGATTATGGCTTTGTCGGCCATCCCTTCCGCAAGGATTTTCCCTTGGTGGGTACGGTCGAGATGCGCTACGACCCGGACCAGCGGCGGGTAATCTATGAGCCGACGCGCACCGAGGAGCGGGTAGTGGTGCCGCGCATTGTGCGCAGTGATGAAGAGGGGCGTTACGATGCCAGAAATTAGCAACTTCACCATGAACTTTGGGCCGCAGCATCCCTCGGCTCACGGGGTGTTGCGTCTGGTGCTTGAGCTCGATGGCGAGGTCATCGAGCGCGCCGATCCGCATATCGGTCTGCTGCATCGTGCCACCGAAAAGCTCGCCGAGCACAAGACCTATCTGCAGAATCTGCCCTACATGGACCGTCTCGACTACGTGTCGATGATGTGCAACGAGCACGCCTACTGTCGTGCGGTCGAAGGGCTGCTCGGTATCGAGATCCCGCAGCGCGCCCAGTATATCCGTACGCTGTTCGATGAAATTACGCGCGTGCTCAACCACCTGCTCTGGCTCGGTGCCTACGCACTCGATGTCGGCGCCATGTCGGTCTTTCTCTATTGCTTTCGCGAGCGCGAAGACCTGATGGATGTCTATGAGGCGGTTTCCGGCGCACGTATGCACGCTGCTTATTACCGGCCCGGTGGCGTCTACCGTGATCTGCCCGAGCGCATGCCGCAATATGACGCCTCGCCCTATCGTGATGCCAAGCGCCTCGACGAACTCAATGCCAATCGCCAGGGCTCGGTGCTCGATTTCGTCGAAGACTTCACTCGCCGCTTTCCCGGCTATGTCGATGAATACGAAACCCTGCTCACCGACAATCGGATCTGGAAGCAGCGTACCGTGGGCATTGGTGTGGTTGCCCCGGAGCGGGCCATCGCCCTGGGCTTTACCGGCCCCATGCTACGTGCTTCGGGAGTGGCTTGGGATCTGCGTCGTACCCAACCCTACGCCGCCTACGCCGATCTCGATTTTGAGATCCCCCTGGGCAAGGAAGGTGACTGCTATGACCGCTATTTGGTGCGCGTGGCGGAGATGCGCGAGAGTAACAAAATTATCGCCCAATGCGTTGATTGGCTGCGCAAAAATCCTGGGCCGGTGATTGTCGATGACTACAAGATCGCGCCGCCACCGCGGGAAGAGATGAAGACCAGCATGGAAGCGCTGATCCATCACTTCAAACTGTTTTCTGAAGGGATGATCGTGCCGGCCGGGGAAATCTACGCGGCAGTTGAGGCGCCAAAGGGCGAGTTCGGTATCTATATGCTCTCTGATGGCGCCAACAAACCCTATCGCATGAAGATTCGCGCCCCTGGTTTTTCGCATCTCGCCGCTATGGATGAGATGGCGCGCGGGCACATGATTGCCGATGTGGTGGCGATTTTGGCTACCATGGACATCGTCTTCGGGGAGATCGACCGATGAGTGAGTGGTTGTCGCCGGCGTCCCTCGATGAAATCGCCCGTGAGCGAGCCAAATATCCGCCCGAGCAGGCGCGCTCGGCATTACTCGCGGCACTGCGTATTGCCCAGGCAGATCATGGTTATCTCCCCGAGCCCCTCATCGAGCACGTGGCGGAGATCCTTGGCGTGCCGGCTATTCAGGCCTTTGAGGTGGCGACTTTCTACACCATGTACGACCTGCAGCCAGTGGGCAAACACCAGTTTTGTGTCTGTGGTAGCGTCTCTTGTTTTCTAAACGACTCCGATGGGATCCTTGCGCATCTGCAAGAGCGCCTCGGTATTGGCATCGGCGAAACCACCGCTGATGGTCTCTTCACCATCAAGGAAGTGGAATGCCTCGGTGCCTGCAAGGATGCGCCCTTGATGCAGCTTGGCGATCGTTATATCGAGAATCTGACCCCCGATAGCATTGATGCGCTCATTACGAAATTACGGACTGGAGGCTGAGCAATGACGACAGAAACGTATGTAAATGGCGTTACCCTGCGAAACCGCGGCCTACCGAACTCCCATCGCTTAGCGGTGTATCAGGACACTGGTGGTTATCAAGCCCTGCGTAAGGTACTGCTTGAAGGCATGACGCCGGATCAGATCATTAACGAGATGAAGACCTCGGCCCTGCGTGGCCGCGGTGGTGCTGGCTTTCCCACTGGCCTGAAGTGGAGCTTTATGCCCAAGGGCGTAAGTGGAATGAAATACCTGCTGTGCAATGCCGACGAGGGAGAACCAGGTACCTGTAAGGATCGTGACATCATGCGCTACGAGCCGCATCGTCTGGTCGAGGGTATGATCATAGCGGCCTATGCCATGGGCGCCCGTGCTGGCTACATCTATATTCGCGGGGAGTTCATCGAGCCGATTCGCGTGGTCGAAGACGCGATTGCCGAAGCCTATCGCGCAAATTTCCTTGGGGAGAATATCCTCGGCACCGATTTCTCCTTTGACCTTGCCGTGCATCGCGGCGCTGGCGCCTATATTTGTGGCGAGGAAACGGCGCTGATGGAGTCGTTGGAAGGTAAGAAGGGGCAGCCACGTTTCAAGCCTCCCTTCCCGGCGAGCTATGGGCTCTATGGCCAACCGACCACCATCAACAACGTCGAGACCTTCGCTTCGGTGCCCGACATCATCGTGCGTGGTGGCCAGTGGTTTTTGGATCTCGGCAAGCCCAACAACGGTGGTACCAAAATCTTTTCGGTGACCGGACACGTGCAGCGGCCAGGCAATTTCGAGGTGCCCATGGGTACGCCCTTTGCCGAGCTGCTGGAAATGGCCGGCGGCTTGCACCCTGGGCGCAAACTCAAGGCGGTGATCCCCGGTGGTACCAGTACCGCCATGGTTGCTGGCGAACAGATGATGGAAGTGAGTATGGATTACGACAGCATCTCCAAGGCCAGCTCGGCCTTGGGTGCGGGCTCGGTCATTATCATTGATGACAGCGTCTGCATAGTGAAAGTTGTCGAGCGGATCGCGCGCTTTTACATGCATGAGTCCTGTGGTCAGTGTACCCCCTGTCGGGAGGGTATGGGCTGGCTCTGGCGCGTCATGCATCGCATCGAAAACGGCCAGGGGCGTGAGTCAGATTTGGAGCTCTTGCAGAATGTCGGCTCGCGCATCGAAGGGCGGACGATCTGCGCCCTTGCCGATGGCGGTGTGGCACCAGTGACCAGTTCTCTACGGCTGTTCCCGGAAGAATACCTGCATCATGTGCGCCATAAGACCTGTCTGGTCGGTGCCGATGCCACACGGAGAGTTGCCTGATGCCACGCATCGAGATCGACGGGCAGGAAATCGAAGTCGCTGCTGGTACCACCCTAATGGAGGCAGCGGAGCAACTCGGTATCTATATCCCCTTCTTTTGCTATCACCCCAAGCTCTCGGTGGCCGCCAACTGTCGCATGTGTCTAGTGGACGTTGAAAAGCAGGCCAAGCCGCTGCCGGCCTGTGCTACCCCGGCCAGCGATGGCATGAAGGTTGCCACCCGCTCGAAGCGGGCGAGGATGGCACAGCAGGGAGTGCTGGAGTTCCTGCTCATCAATCACCCTCTGGATTGCCCCATCTGCGATCAGGGTGGTGAATGCCCGCTGCAGGACATCACCATGGGCTATGCCAATCCGCACAGCCTGTACACCGAAGAAAAGCGGGTGGTGGAAGACAAGGATATCGGTCCGTTGATTGCGACGGAGATGACGCGTTGCATTCAGTGTACCCGCTGTGTGCGCTTTGGCACCGAGATTGGTGGCATCAGCGAGCTGGGTGCCACCGGGCGCGGCGAGCATATGGCCATCGGCACTTATGTGGCCAAGGCAGTACGCTCTGAGCTTTCCGGGAACATGATCGATCTCTGTCCAGTGGGGGCGCTAACCAGCAAACCTTTCCGCTACAAGGCGCGCTCCTGGGAGCTTAAGCACAGCAAGAGTCTCTGCACCCATTGCTCCACGGGCTGTAACACCGACGTGCAGAGCCTCGGTAAAGAGGTCCTGCGTGTGATACCGCGGACCAATGAGGCGGTGAACGAAGAATGGCTCTGTGACAAGGGGCGCTTTGCCTACGCCGGTTTGCAGGCGGCAGATCGAGTAACGCAGCCCCTGCTGCGTGTGAATGGTGCCTTGCAGGCGGTCTCTTGGGCCGAGGCCCTGGAAGCCGCGGCAAATTCCCTGCAAAAAATCATCGGTCAAGCGGGCCCGGATGCGGTGGCAGGGATCATTACGCCGGCGGCCAGCAATGAAGAGCTTTATCTCTTCCAGGCCCTCCTGCGCGGTCTTGGCGTGCGCGCGATCGAGCACCGGCTGCGGCAGACGGATTTCCGCGCCGATTCTGCCATGCCCCTGTATCCAGCGCTCAATATGAGTCTCGACCAGTTGGAAGGGGAACGGAATATCGTCCTCTGTCATGCCTACCCGCGCGAGCAGCAGCCGCTCACCAACCACCGTCTGCGTAAGGCCGCCCTGGCGGGAGCACAGATCTGGGCTGTGGATAGCAGTAAGCGAGAATTCAACTTTCCCCTGCGCCAGATCCATGGGGCAGCGGGTGCCGACCTCGCCTTATACTCGGAATTACAGCTGATTTTGCGTGACGGCTTGGCATCGCAACATCCCGTATTGCAGTCCCTGGCGGATGCCTTGCGCGCCGCCGAACAGCCCGTATTTCTGCTCGGCAACGGGCTTTTGCAGCATCCGCAAGCTGCGGACCTGCTCGCCAGCATTGCCGAAATCGTGCAACTGGTGGATGGGCGCATCTCCTGGTTGGCAGAGGCGGCCAACAGTGCCGGCGCCTGGTTGCTGGGCTGTGTGCCGGGACGGAAAGCGGGCGGCGTGCAAGTGGAAAATGCCCCCGATGCGTGGAGCGACAAGAGGGCCTTCCTGCTCTATGGCGCGGAGCCCGAGGCCGATGCCATGGATGCGCCGCGCGCGCAAGCAGCCCTCGGTGCTGCCGACTGTGTCATCAGTATCAGCAGCTTTCTTGGCGCGGCCGAAGAATATGCGGATGTCGTCCTGCCGCTGGCGAGTTGGGCAGAGAGCAGCGGCAGTCTCTTCAACAATGAAGGGCGCTTGCAGCAGTACCGCGCGGCAGTTCGGCCGTCGGGCGAATCTCGTCCCGGCTGGAAGATCCTGCGCGTGCTCGCCGATCACCTGGAATTGGCCGGTCTCGACTTCGATGATCTGGAGGCTGTGCAAGCGGCTTGGCAGGGTACGCTGGGTGATTTCCCCCTTGATGTCCCGGGCTTGGGCGTTTTGCCTGAGATCGCTGCCAGCGTCTCGGTGCGGAAAGAAGCTTTGCAGTTGCTTGGTGACTGGCGCATCTATCAGCAAGATCCTCTGGCGCGACGTGCGCCGCCCTTGCAACAAGAACCCATCTGTCGCGTGCATCCCGCCAGCCTGGCGGAGCTGGGAATCAGCGGACCGGCGGTAGAATTGATCGCGGCCAACGGTGTGCGCGTGCAATTGCCGGTAGTTGCCGATGCGAATATCCCTGCCGATGCTGTATGGCTTGATCTCGGCCATCCCGAAACGCAGGCCTTGGGTGGCGTGGGGTCGGTGCTGAGGATGCAGATGCCGAGTTTGCGGGTACGGGCCTAGGGAGGAAGGATGCACGATCTCGTCAATGCGGCTTGGTGGCCGCCGGTCTGGGCCCTGATCAAGATCATTATTGTCCTGATCCCGCTCTTGCTGGGCGTCGCCTACCTCACCTTGGCTGAACGCAAGGTGATTGGCTACATCCAGATTCGTATCGGGCCAAACCGGGTCGGCTTCCGCGGCACGTTGCAGCCCATTGCCGATGCCTTGAAGTTATTGTTCAAGGAAGTGCTGATCCCGAGCACGGCCAATCGCTTCTTGTTTCTGGCGGCACCAGTTCTGGCCTTTGTACCCGCGATGCTGGTCTGGGCGGCGGTGCCTTTCGGTCCCAATGTCGCCATCAGTAACATGAACGCTGGCTTGCTCTACGTCCTGGCAATTGCGGGCTTGGGCGTGTATGGCATCATCATCGCCGGTTGGGCCTCCAACTCCAAATACGCATTCCTCGGCGCCATGCGCGCTGCGGCGCAGTTGGTGGCCTATGAGATCGCTATGGGTTTTGCCCTGGTGGGCGTACTGATGCTGGCCCAGACCCTGAATCTGAGCAAGATTGTTGAGGCGCAGGCGGGTGGGGGCTTTTGGTCCTGGTATTGGTTGCCGCTTTTCCCCTTCTTTTTGGTGTATTTCATCTCCGGCGTGGCCGAGACCAACCGTGCCCCCTTCGACGTCGCCGAAGGCGAGTCGGAGATTGTTGCCGGTTTTCACGTGGAGTATTCGGGGATGGGTTTCGCGCTCTTTTTCCTGGCCGAATACGCCAACATGATTTTTGTCTCCATTCTGACCACCGTGCTTTTTCTCGGCGGCTGGTATCCGCCGCTCAACGTCGTGCCCTTTACCTGGGTGCCGGGCCTGATCTGGCTCTTGCTTAAGACGACTTTCCTGCTGTACGTCTTTCTCTGGATTCGCGCCACCTTTCCGCGTTATCGCTATGATCAGATCATGCGTCTGGGCTGGAAGGTCTTCATCCCCATCACCATCGCCTGGATCGTAGTCGTGGGTATCGCCCTTGAGACCCCGATGCGGGCCATCCTGCGCTGAGGAGATCGTCATGGCCAATCCCATTAAACGTTTTTTTCAGTCCTTCCTTCTGCTCGAAATGCTGCGCGGCATGCAACTCACCGGGCGGTATTTCTTTGCGCGCAAGTTTACCGTGCAATATCCCGAGGAAACGACGCCGCAGTCTCCCCGCTTTCGCGGCCTGCATGCCCTACGCCGCTATGAAAATGGCGAGGAACGCTGTATCGCTTGCAAGCTCTGTGAGGCCGTTTGTCCGGCGTTGGCCATCACCATCGAGAGTGAGGAGCGCGGCGACGGTACGCGGCGCACTAGCCGCTACGATATCGACCTCAGCAAGTGCATTTTTTGCGGGCTTTGCGAAGAATCCTGCCCGGTGGACTCCATCGTCGAGAGCCGCGTCTTGAATTACCACGCCGAGACGCGCAGTGAATTGCTCTACGACAAGATCCGTCTGCTCGGCAATGGCGACCGCCTGGAAACAGAGCTGGCCATAGACCGCCAGTCTGATAGCGCCTACCGCTAGGAGAGAACAAGAAAACGTATGTTGCTCACCACCACCGTCCTTTTTTATATCTTCTCTGCCGTGTTGCTGCTTTCGGCATTGCTGGTCATCACCGCCCGCAATCCTGTCTACTCTGCGCTCTATCTGGTGCTGGCCTTTTTCAATGCGGCGGCACTGTTCCTGCTTCTGGGCGCAGAATTCCTGGGGTTGATCCTGATTCTCGTCTATGTCGGTGCGGTGATGGTGCTCTTTCTCTTTGTGGTGATGATGCTCGACATCAACCTTGCGCGCCTCAAGGAAGGTTTTCTGCGCTACTTACCGCTAGGCCTCGCGGTGGCGATTGTTGGCGTGCTGGAGATGGTGACGGTGTTTTGGACGGCTCCGTTGGGGCGCGTGCCGGCCCCCGGACCGATCCCCGCCAACGCCGACAACACCCGTGCCCTGGGTGAATTGCTCTATACCCATTACCTTTATCCCTTTGAGATTGCGGCGGTGATTCTGCTGGTGGCCATCATCGCCGCCATTGCCCTTACCCTGCGTCGGCGTCCCGATACCAAGGCACAGGTGGTGAGCAAACAGGTGGCGGTAGCCGCGCGTGAGCGTTTGCATATGGTTGACCTGCGGGAGCCCAAGCGATGATCCCCTTGTCACAGTGGCTGATCCTCGGCGCTTTGTTGTTTTCCATTGGTGTGGTGGGCATTTTCCTTAACCGCAAAAACGTCATCATCCTGTTGATGGCAATTGAGATTCTGCTCCTGGCGGTGAATATCAACTTTGTCGCCTTCTCCCGCTATCTGGGGAACCTGCAAGGGCAGATCTTTGTATTTTTCGTACTTACCGTGGCGGCCGCCGAGGCGGCCATTGGCTTGGCGATCCTGGTGGTCTATTTCCGTAATCGCCGCAGTATCAATGTAGAAGACATCGACGACTTACGGGGCTGATATGTGGATCTTTGACTGGCTGCATAGCCTGCCACCCATCTGGGTCTATTTGCTCATTCCTCTGGCGCCTCTACTGGGTTCGCTGGTGGCGGGGCTGGGCGGGTGGTTTTTGCGCGAGAAGGCGCATTGGGCACCCATTGCCGGGGTGGCCTTTGCCCTTTACCTGGCAGTATTTGTGTTGTTAGAAGTCCTGCATGGGCAGACCTTTTATGGCAACGTCTATACATGGGCGGTCTTTGGGAACCTGCCGGTGCCTATCGGTTTCGACATCGATAGCCTGACCGCGGTGATGCTGGTAGTGGTCACCTTTGTCTCCCTCTGCGTGCACGTCTATACCATTGGTTACATGCACGACGACCCCGGCTATGCGCGCTTTTTCAGTTACATCTCTTTGTTTACCTTTAGTATGTTGATGCTGGTCATGGCCAACAACTTCCTGCAGCTCTTCTTCGGCTGGGAGGCGGTGGGCTTAGTGTCTTATCTCTTGATCGGCTTCTGGTTTACCCGCGAAAGTGCCAATCAGGCCTCGCTCAAGGCCTTTATCGTCAATCGCGTGGGTGACTTTGGTTTTCTGATTGGCATTGCGGCGATCTACCACTACTGCGGTAGCCTCGACTACCGCACCGTCTTTGCCATGATACCTAGTCTAGTCGGGCATACGGTGACGATTATCCCCGGTCATCCCTGGTCGGTACTCACCTGGATTGCCATCTTGCTCTTTATTGGCGCCATGGGTAAATCGGCGCAGGTGCCGCTGCATGTCTGGCTGCCGGAATCGATGGAAGGCCCAACGCCGATCTCTGCCCTGATTCACGCGGCCACCATGGTCACGGCTGGCATCTTCATGGTTTCGCGTATGTCGCCCATCTATGAACAGTCAGCCACGGCCCTGAGTGTGGTCATGGTCATCGGCGCCATTACGGCCCTGTTCATGGGTTTGATTGGCATCGTGCAGAATGACATCAAGCGCATCATTGCCTATTCGACTTTGTCTCAGCTCGGTTACATGACCGCAGCGCTCGGCGCCTCAGCCTTTTCCGCAGCCATTTTCCATTTGATGACCCATGCCTTTTTCAAGGCGCTCCTCTTTCTGGCCGCGGGTTCGGTCATTCATGCCATGCAGAACGAGCAGGACATTCGGAAGATGGGCGGTCTGCGGCGGCATATGCCCATTACTTACCTTACTTTTCTGGTAGGTAGCCTGGCCCTCTGCGGTATCCCGCCGTTTTCCGGTTTCTTCAGCAAGGATCTGATCATCGAGGCCGTCGGCGAATCAAGCATGACCGGATCGACCTTTGCCTACGTGCTATTGGTACTTGGTGCCCTGGTCACCTCGCTCTATACCTTCCGTATGTTTTTCCTCGTCTTCCACGGCAAGAAACGCATGGATGAGCACACCCAGGCACATCTGCACGAATCGCCCTGGGTGATTACTGTGCCCCTGATTGCCCTGAGTATCCCGGCGCTGCTGGCGGGTTGGTTCTTTATTGCCCCGGTGGGTTTGGGGGACTTCCTCAATAGCTCCCTGCAAATCCGTGCGCAGTGGAATACCATTGGGGAGATCGCTGCGCACTGGCAGGGTGCGGGGATGTTCCTGCTGCATGGCCTGACTGCCTGGCCGTTCTGGTTGGCAGTCCTGGGCATTGCGTTGGCGGCCTGGTTTTACCTGCTGCACGACGGCGTACCGGCGGCGCTCGGCACATTACTCGCGCCGGTCACCTGGGTGCTGCGCAAGAAATATGGTTTTGACAGCTTCAACCAACTGGTCTTTGTCCGTGGCGCGTTGCTTCTGGGGCGGCGCTTCTGGCATTGGGGCGACGAGGCCATCATCGACGGTGGCATGGTCAATGGCAGTGCCCGCCTAGTGGCGCGTGCGGCCTTGTCTTGGCGGCGTTTGCAGACCGGCTACATCTATCACTATGCCTTTGTCATGATCATCGGGCTCGTCCTTTTCATGACCTATTTCATGATCTGGAGGGGCTAAACGATGCATTCCTTTGGCCTGCTCAGCGCCGCGATTTGGGTGCCGATCATTGGTGGCTTTTTGGTCTTGGCGGTGGGTGACCGCGCCAGCGGTAATATCGCACGCTGGCTGGCGTTGCTAATATCTCTAGCCACCTTCGCCATCACCCTGTCTCTCTTCACGGGTTTTGATACCCACACAGCAGCGATGCAGTTCGTCGAACGGGTGGCCTGGATTCCGGCCTTTCATATCCAGTATTTCCTCGGCATCGACGGGATTTCGTTGTGGTTCATCCTGCTCACCAGTTTCCTGACGGTGCTCGTGGTGATTGCGTCCTGGCGCAATGTCAGTATGCGGATTGCCCAGTATCTGGCGGCTTTCCTGATCATGGATGGGCTTATGATCGGCGTTTTTTGCGCCCTTGATGCCATCCTCTTCTATGTCTTCTGGGAGGCGATGCTGATCCCCATGTTCCTCATTATTGGGGTATGGGGAGGGCCGCGCCGGGTCTACGCCACTATCAAATTCTTCCTCTATACCTTTCTTGGCTCGGTGCTGATGCTGGTCGCCTTTCTGTATCTGTATTTTCACAGTGGCGATAGCTTCAGCCTGCTGGCCTTTCAGAGGACACCTCTGGGTGCGGCCGCACAGATCTGGATTTTTCTCGCGTTCCTTATCGCTTTTGCAGTGAAGATCCCGATGTGGCCGGTGCATACGTGGTTGCCCGACGCCCACGTTGAGGCGCCTACCGGCGGTTCGGTGATCCTCGCGGCGATCATGCTGAAGATGGGGGCCTACGGTTTTCTGCGGCTGAGTCTGCCGATCACCCCCGATGCGAGCCATCAGCTGGCGTGGCTGATGATTGCGCTATCGTTGATTGCCATCGTTTACATTGCTCTGATTGCCATCGTCCAGCAGGATATGAAAAAGCTTATTGCCTATTCCTCCATTGCGCACATGGGCTTCGTGACCTTGGGCTTTTTCGTCTTTACCCAGACGGCGGTGGAGGGCGCGATCATCCAGATGCTCTCCCATGGTTTCGTGAGTGCTGCCATGTTCCTCTGTGTGGGCGTACTTTACGACCGTATGCACACCCGCGACATCCAGGCCTATGGCGGTGTGGCCAATGTCATGCCAATTTTTGCTAGTTTTATGATGCTTTTTGCCATGGGTAACGTCGGCCTGCCGGGTACCTCGGGCTTCGTCGGCGAATTTATGGTGGTGCTGGGCACCTATCAGGTGCATCCGTGGCCGGCAATCATTGCTGCAACCGGTCTCATTACCGGGGCTGGTTATACCCTCTGGCTGTTCAAGCGGGTGATCTTTGGCGGCATCATCCATGTGGAAGTGGCTGCCCTCAACGACGTCAACGGACGCGAGATCCTGGTCTTGGGCACCTTGGCGGGCCTGGTGTTGCTTCTCGGCGTGTGGCCAGCGCCTTTTCTCGATATTGTTCATCAATCTGTGACGCACCTGTTGCAACAGGTCGCTGTCAGCAAAATTCCCGGTTGAGGAGGCGGCATGCAGAACGCCCTAGTTCATTGGTCTTTCGCGATCCCCGAGATTTGGGTGTTGGCAATGGCCTGCGTGGTGCTCCTGGTGGATGTATTCGTTGGTCAGCGCCAGCGCGATATTGCCTTCGTACTCACGATTTTTACGTTGCTCGCCGCCATGGCTCTGACTTGGTTGGAAATGGGGCATAGCGGGTCGGCCTTTTTCGGGCAGTTGCGCCTCGATCCTTTTACCAATATCGCCAGTTTTTTCGCGGAGTTGCTGACCTTGTTGGTGTTGCTCTACTCGCGCAAGTATCTGCTGCTGCGCGCGCTGTATCGAGGTGAGGTCTTCGTGCTGCTGCTCTTTGCCCTCCTGGGGGCGATGATCCTCATCTCTGGCGCCAATTTGCTGGTTTTATATCTGGGCCTGGAGCTGCTCGCCCTCAGTCAATATGCCCTGGTCGCCTTTCAGCGCAACAACCTGCGGGCCACCGAGGCCGGTCTCAAGTATTTTATCCTCGGCGCCCTGGCTTCGGCCCTGCTGCTTTACGGTATGTCGCTGCTTTATGGTCTGACGGGTACCCTCGACCTGCACCAGATTGCCATCGGCCTTGTCAACGTCGGCAGCGGTAACTTCCTGTTGATGCTCGCTATTGTTTTTCTGGTTGCCGGCATTGCCTTCAAATTTGGTGCAGCGCCATTCCACATGTGGCTGCCAGATGCCTATCATGGTGCGCCGACCCCGGTCACCTTGTTCATGTCATCGGTGCCCAAAATCGCTATCTTCGCACTCTTTTTGCGTATTCTGGTCGACGGTGGCTATGGTAGTATCGAGATCTGGCGCCAGCTTTTTGTTGCTCTGGTAGTCGTCTCTCTGGTAATCGGTAACGTGGTGGCCATCGCCCAAACGAATCTCAAGCGCATGTTGGCATATTCGACGGTGGGCAATATGGGTTTCCTGGCCCTGGGTATCGTCGCAGGAACCCAGAATGGTTTGGCCAGTGCCTTTTTCTACGCGGTGGTCTATGCCTTTATGGCCATTGCCGCCTTTGGTCTGATTGTGTATCTCAGTCGCGAAGGTTTTGAGGCCGAGGAAATCAGCGATCTGCGCGGTCTGGTGCGTACCCGCCCGTGGACCGCCTTCCTGCTGCTCATCATCATATTCTCGCTGGCTGGGGTGCCGCCGACCATCGGATTTTATGCCAAACTCGCGGTCTTCCAGGCCCTTATCGAGGCGCATTTTATCTGGCTTGCGGTCTTTGGCGTCCTCATGGCCGTGGTCGGCGCTTTTTACTACTTGCGCGTACTCAAGGTTGCATTGTTCGATCCACCGGCGGAAGATTTGGCCTATGGTGCCGATGATCCGCTGGCGGCTTCTGTCCTCACCCTCAATAGCCTCGCCCTGCTCATTCTCGGTATTGTCCCGGGCGCCTTGGTAGCGTTCTGTTTTCATGCCTTGCAGGGGGTTCTCTGATGGATTTGCAGCAATGGGCCTTAGTTTATATTTTGCTGGCGTTCATCGTGGCAAATCTGCCGTGGTTGAGTCGGCGCCGTTTTTTTTTCGGTAGCAGTGAACCGCTTAAGACCTTGCCTTGGTACCTCGGTGAATGGTTTGCCATGTATGTCCTCATGGGTCTCATCGGTATGGGCGTGGAGCGTCTGCTTGATGGCCATAACCATGGGCAGGGTTGGGAGTTTTATGTAATTGCCCTGTGCATGTTTGCCGTCTTTGCTATCCCCGGTTTTCTCTGGCGCTTCAACATTGTCCCGATGCTCCATCGATCTTGACGAGTAACGGCAAACACTGATACTTTTGCCCGACTTAGGCGCGTAGCTCAGGGGGAGAGCGCTACCTTGACACGGTAGAGGTCGGCGGTTCGAAACCGCCCGTGCCTACCACACCCGCACCAGAGGGGCCTGGCTCACTGGTGCTTTTTCTTTGGAGATGGCATGCCCGAGATACGTCTGCCGGATGGCTCCGTACGTTCTTTTCCGGCACCGCTGAGCGGGGCGGAACTCGCGCGCAACATCGGCGCTGGCTTGGCGAAGGCCGCGCTGGCGCTGCGCGTCGACGGTCAACTGCGCGATCTCAGTACCAATCTTGAGCACGACGCCGAGGTCAGCATCATCACCAAAGACAGCCCCGAAGGGTTGGAGATTCTGCGCCACTCCACCGCGCATCTCTTGGCACAAGCGGTCAAAGAGCTGTTCCCTGGCGCGCAGGTGACCATTGGGCCAGTCATCGAGAATGGCTTTTACTACGACTTTGCCGCGCCCAAGCCCTTCACCCCGGAAGATCTCGAGGCCATCACTGCAAAGATGCACGCCTTGGCACAGGCGGACCTGCCGGTACGTCGCGAAGTCGTCAGCCGCGACGCGGCGATCGAGCGCTTCCACGCCATGGGCGAGGAATACAAGGTACAAATCATCAAGGATATCCCGGCGAGCGAGCACCTCAGCCTGTATCATCAGGGGGATTTCGTCGATCTCTGTCGTGGCCCGCATGTGCCGCGTACCGGTGTGCTTGGCGCCTTCGCCCTGCGCAGTGTGGCGGGCGCGTATTGGCGCGGCGATTCGCGTAACCCCATGTTGCAACGCATTTACGGTACAGCCTGGGCGACACAGAAGGATCTCGATGTCTTCCTGCAGCAGCAAGCCGAGGCCGAACGTCGCGATCATCGCAAAATCGGCACCGAGCTCGAGCTTTTCTCCATCCAGGAAGATGCCGGCGGTGGTCTGGTCTTCTGGCACCCCCAGGGTGCGCGGGTGCGCAAGGTCATCGAGGACTTCTGGCGCGCCGCCCACAGCAGTGCCGGTTATGAGTTGCTCTTCACCCCGCATATTGCACACGAAGACCTCTGGTATACTTCCGGGCATAAGGACTTTTATGCCGAGTCGATGTTCCAACCGATGGAAGACGAGGGGCAGCCCTACCAGCTCAAGCCCATGAATTGTCCGTTCCATATCTTGGTGTACAAGAGCAAGTTGCGCTCGTATCGGGAGTTGCCTATCCGCTGGGCAGAGCTGGGTACCGTATATCGGCATGAAATGTCTGGCGCATTGCACGGCCTGATGCGCGTGCGCGGTTTTACCCAGGATGACGCCCATATCTTTTGCCGGCCCGATCAGATCGAGACCGAAATTGCCGGTGTACTTGAGCTAACCCGGCGCATTCTCAGCACCTTCGGCTTCGAGCGTTACGAGATCAATCTTTCCACGCGCCCCGAGGGCTCGGTAGGTAGCGACGAGATCTGGGAAACCGCGACCAAGGCCTTGGAGGGCGCATTGCAACGGGCGGGTCTGGACTACCAGATCGATGCCGGTGGTGGTGCTTTCTACGGCCCCAAGATTGATCTCAAGATCGAGGATGCCATTGGTCGTAAGTGGCAATGCAGCACCATTCAGCTTGATTTCAATCTGCCGCAGCGTTTTGGCATGGAGTATGTGGCCGAGGATAGCAGTCGTCAGGTGCCGATCATGGTCCACCGCGCCATCTTTGGTTCGGTGGAGCGGTTCTTTGGCGTACTCATCGAGCACTACGAGGGCAAATTCCCGTTCTGGTTGGCGCCGAGCCAGCTGGTGGTGGCGCCCATCAGTGAGCAGCACAGTGATTATGCCGAGCACGTTGCGGCGCAATTGCTGGCGCAGGGCTTGCGTGTCGAAACAGACTTGAGAAGCGAGAAGATCGGCTATAAAATACGCGCCCACACTTTGCGCCGGGTGCCATTTATGGCCATTGTTGGCGAGCGGGAAAAGGGTGAGGGTACGGTCAGTTTGCGCGATCGCAATGGCAACGACCTCGGTTCCATCCCGGTGGAGATGTTGGGTAAGACTTTGCAGCGTATGGATGTGCAACGGCAGCAGGCCTTGGAACTGGCCTAGGGGGAGGGTAGGGCAATCGCGACAGAAAAAGAGGTCCGCATCAATCGGGAAATTCTTGCGGCAAAGGTACGGTTGATTGGGGACGAAGGAGAGCAGTTGGGTATCGTTCCCTTGCATGAGGCCCTAGCCACTGCCGAAGAGGCTGATCTTGATCTCGTAGAGATCGCCCCGCAAGCTGTCCCCCCGGTCTGCCGGGTCATGGATTATGGCAAGTTTCGCTTTCAGGAAAGTAAGCGGCAACACGACGCACGGAAGAAGCAGAAACAGAGTCAGGTCAAGGAAATCAAGTTTCGGCCGCGTACCGACGAAGCGGATTATCAGATCAAGCTGCGCAACATCATCCGTTTTCTGGAAGATGGAGACCGCACGAAAATCACTCTGCGTTTTCGCGGGCGCGAGATGAGTCATCCCGAGCTGGGTATGGAGTTGCTCAATCGGGTGGAAGCAGATTTACAGGAACTGGGTGTGGTCGAGCAGCGGCCACGTATGGAAGGGCGGCAGATGGTCATGGTCATCGCCCCCAAAAAGAAATAGGAGAGGCAAGATGCCGAAGATGAAGACCAATCGCGGGGCCGCCAAGCGTTTCAAGCGCACCGGCTCGGGGAAATTCAAGCACCGGCAGGCGTTCTTGAATCACATCCTCACCAAGAAAAGCACCAAGCGCAAGCGTCATCTGCGCCACACCCTGGTAACGTCTGGCAGCGAACAGGCCGCTCTGCGGCGCATGCTGCCCTACGTCTGAGTTCAAAGGAGCACGTAGATGGCAAGAGTTAAACGGGGCGTTACCGCCCACGCTCGTCACAAAAAAGTCCTGGCTCGCGCCAAGGGCTTCCGTGGCCAGCGCAAAAGCAATTTCCGTATCGCCAATCAGGCGGTAATGAAGGCCCTGGTCTATGCCTACCGCGACCGGCGTACCAAGAAGCGCGATTTCCGCAGCCTGTGGATTGTGCGCATCAATGCCGCCGCCCGTTCTGAGGGCTTGAGCTATAGCCGCTTCATCAACGGCTTGCAGCGCGCTGGCGTGAGTCTGGATCGCAAGGTTCTGGCCGATATCGCAGTACGCGACAAGGCCGCCTTCGCGCGTCTGGTCACCGTCGCCAAGGGTCAGCAAGACGCCGCTTGAGTCCACGCAAGGAGGCTATGGTGGAGAATGCAGTGCCCCTGGCCTCCGTCGCGGAAGTAGCAGAGGCCATTGCCCGAATTCAGCAGGTTGCTGATTTGGAGCAGTTGCGTGTGCAATGGCTCGGCAAGAAGGGTCAGATCACCCAGGCCATGCAGGGGCTGGCGGGGCTTGAACCAGAGCAGCGGCGCGCCCGTGGTGCAGAGCTCAATCAGCAGAAGAACGCCATCCAGGAACTGCTCGAGCAGCGGCGCACGCAGCTCGAAAGTCAGCTACTCCAGCAGCGCTTGGCTAGTGAATCAGTAGACGTCACCCTGCCGGGCCGTGAGACCGAGCGCGGGGGGTTGCATCCTGTACGGCAGACACTGAACTGGATTGAGGGCTATTTTTCTCGCCTGGGCTTCGATGTGGCCGACGGCCCAGAGCTCGAAGACGATTTTCACAACTTCACTGCCCTCAACATCCCCGAAGATCACCCAGCGCGGGCGATGCACGACACCTTCTATCTACAAGATGGAAGAGTTTTGCGAACCCATACTTCCCCCGTGCAGATTCGCTACCTCGAGCAGCATCAGCCACCCCTGCGCATGATAGCGACCGGGCGCGTGTATCGTCGCGATTCGGACATCACCCATACCCCTATGTTTCATCAGGTGGAAGGCCTGTATTTGGACGAGGGCGCGAGTTTTGCCGATCTGCGCGGTCTATTGGCTGATTTTCTTCAGGAATTCTTTGGCAGTAGCGGCTTGCCGGTGCGCTTTCGTCCCTCCTATTTCCCTTTCACCGAGCCCTCGGCGGAGGTGGATATTGGTTGCGTGATCTGCAATGGCGCGGGCTGTCGGGTTTGTAAGGATACTGGCTGGTTAGAGGTGCTCGGTTGCGGCATGGTGCATCCGGCGGTGCTGGAGATGGCGAAGGTTGATCAGGAGCGCCTTACCGGCTTCGCCTTTGGCCTGGGGGTGGAACGCCTGAGCATGCTGCGTTATGGCATCAACGACCTGCGCCTGTTCTTTGAAAACGACCTGCGCTTCTTGCGCCAGTTTGCCTAGGGAAACTCATGCGCGTTGCACTGGAATGGTTGCGGGACTATCTCGACACGGAACGTACGGCCGAGGAACTGGCCGAGACCCTGAGCATGATGGGCCTGGAAGTCGAGGCCCAAGAAGCGGCGGCACCCGCGTTTTCCGGTGTGCTCGTCGGCCAGGTGCTGCGTGTTTGGACCCACCCTGCTGCCGACAAACTGCGCGTGGCTGAGGTGGATGTGGGTGCTGAGGCATCCAGCCAGATTGTCTGCGGTGCCGCCAACCTGCGCGAAGGGATGATCGTCGCTGCCGCCCTGCCTGGCGCGAAGCTGCCAAACATGGAGATTGCTGAGGCCGAGCTGCGCGGTGTGCGCTCGGCGGGCATGCTTTGTTCCGCCACAGAATTGGGTATCGACGATGGCAGTAGTGGCATTCTCGATCTTGATGCGGATGCGCCGGTGGGAACAGACCTGCGAGGCTATCTCCGCCTTGATGATCCCATTTTTACTCTGGGGCTCACCCCCAATCGCGGCGACGCGTTTTCGATTTTGGGCGTAGCCCGGGATCTAGCGGCGCGCGGTGCCGGGCGCTTTATCGCTCCCGATTTATCCAGTGCTGCCCCATGGCCCGCGCAAGCGGGCAGCGCGCAACTGGCAGATGGCTTGCCCATTCGTATTGCGGCAGATGCACATGCTGCTTGCGGCAGTTATTCGGCGTTACGGCTCGATGCCGTGCCGCAGCGCTTGCCAGATCGCTGGCGCGAACGTCTGCGTCGCGGCGGGCAGAAAAGCATTGTGCCGATCGTCGATTGGCTCAATATTTGGATGCTGGCGCTCGGGCAGCCCATGCACGCCTTCGATGCCGAGCAAATTCGTGGCGGTATCGAGGTGCGTTGGGCGCACGCAGGAGAAATACTCGATGCCCTCGATGGCCGTGATCTGACCCTGAACGAAGATATGCTGGTGATTGCCGATGCCCAGGGTCCGGTGGCCCTGGCGGGGATCATCGGCGGGCGCCGCACAGCGGTATCTACCAGCACCCGTAAGGTTCTGCTTGAGGCCGCGTATTTTTCCGCCAAAGCCCTGCAGGGCCGGGCACGACGTTTGGGCTTGCAGACCGAGGCGGCACAGCGCTATGAGCGCGGCGTTGACTTTCGTCTGGCGCTTCCTGCTGCCCTTTCCCTTGCCGCGCGCTGTGGCGTGCATTGCGTGGCCGGCGCGACAGTGCTGGGAACGCAGCCAGAATTGCCGCAAATCCGCCTGCGGCGGCAGCGCATTGCCCGCATCCTTGGCTGCGAGATCGCCGCCGAGCAAATACCATTGCTTTTGCAGGCCCTTGGCTGTGGCGTACGGGTACAGGCAGAGGATTGGCTAGTCGTCCCGCCCAGTCATCGCTACGACCTGCGTATCGAGGCCGATCTCATCGAAGAGATTGCCCGGCTCACCGGCTATGAGCAGTTGCCGTCGCGCCGCCCGCACGCCATCCTCCGCCCCCTGGCGTCGGCAGCGAGCGGGCAACGCCGTGCCCTGACGGCCTTGCTCAGCGCTCGGGGGTACAGCGAAATCATCAGCTACAGTTTTATTGCGCCGGAGGCACAAGAGCAGTTCTACCCTGGGGCAGAGACGCCGGTGCTACAAAATCCGATCTCTGCGGACATGGCGCAGATGCGTGCCGGGCTCTGGCCGGGGCTGTTGCAGGCCCTGAATTTTAATCGCAATCGGCAACAGGAGCAGCTGCGTCTTTTTGAAATGGGGCGTACCTTTGCCGACCGGCAACAGCGTCTGCACTTAGCCGCAGCGATGGTCGGCGCGGGCACGGCCGAATCGTGGCTGGGCAAGGCACGCGACAGTGACTTCTTTGATCTCAAGGGGGATGTTGAGGCCCTGCTTGGCCTCTGGCCAGAGCGCACATTCCGCTTTGCCCGCGCCACCGACCCCGCCCTGCATCCCGGTCAGAGTGCGGAGATCTTCTGGGGCGAACAGTCGGTCGGGCGACTCGGTGCTCTGCATCCGCAAATCGCGGAAGGCTATGATTTTGACGAGGCGGTCTGGGTCTTTACCTTGGACCTCGAAACATTGCTGGCTCCCGCCGGGTTGGCGCGCTTCCAGCCTTTGTCGGCCTACCCCTCAGTACGTCGCGATCTTGCCTTGTTAGTGCCCGAGAATCTGAGCGCCGGTGAGGTACTGGAAATTTTGCTTGGGGCAAATTCCCCCCTTTTGCAAGACGCCGCGGTTTTCGATCGCTATACTGGCGAAAATCTTCCTGAAGCTTGTTATGGTTTGGGAATTCGCTTGCAGTTTCAGGAACAAACGAGCACCCTCACGGAAGGACGGGTGCAGGAAGAGGTGGATCGGCTCCTGCAGGCCCTGCAAAAAGTCGCTCCCATAGTGCTGCGCAACTAGAGGTGGAAGATGGCAGTAACCAAAGCAGAAATCGTCGACATGCTCTTTTCGACCATGGGCCTCAACAAACGCGAGGCCAAGAGTGTGGTGGAGTCTTTTTTTGAAGGCATCCGCGAGACCTTGGCGCAGGGGGGGGAGGTCAAGCTTTCGGGCTTTGGCAATTTTTCCCTGCGCGAGAAGAATCCCCGTCCGGGCCGCAATCCGAAAACCGGGGTGGAAATTACCATTACCGCGCGGCGCGTGGTGACCTTTCACCCCAGTCAAAAGCTCAAGGCGCACGTAAATGGCGATGGAGCAGGGGAGTAGGTCCAAACCCGGAAAGGCCCTGGCAGCGCTGCCCGAAATCCCGGAAAAACAGTATTTTTCCATCAGCGAGGCAGCGGCGCTCTGTGGTGTCAAGGCGCATGTATTGCGCTATTGGGAGCAGGAATTTCCGCAGCTCAGCCCGCTGAAACGCCGCGGCAACCGGCGTTATTACCAAAAGCATGATCTTCTCTTGGTGCGGCAAATCCGCGCCCTCCTTTATGGTGAGGGCTTTACCATTCACGGCGCGCGCGAGCGCATTGGCCAGCATTCGCGCAGCCGTACGGAAGAGGATGGCGATCCGCAGCTGCTTCTCGATATCGAGCCGCAGGTGGAATCCCAACAAGCAGCTCCACTGCATTGGCAGCAGCGTTTACAATTTCTGCGCCGCGAACTCGAGGCGTTACGGCGCCTCTGTGTGCGCCGCGATTGACCAACGCAGCGAATCTGCGTAAGCTTTGCAACTCACGGGGCGTAGCGCAGCCTGGTAGCGCACCTGAATGGGGTTCAGGTGGTCGGAGGTTCAAATCCTCTCGCCCCGACCAATTAATCAAGGAGTTCCCCGCTTTTGTCGGAAGGGCGTTTTCTACAATCGGCCCTTTCTTCTACAATCTTCCCCAGCGGGGTGACTCGTTCTGTTTCTCTGGCACGGATATATGTCTCCGTCATTTCGCCGCTTGCGTGGCCGGCGAGCGACTGAGCGTAGTCCCGACCAGCGGCCCGTTTGGCGTCCGTCAGGGCTTTCGCGCGTATGTCATGGAAGTGAGCATCCTCGACGCCCGACCTGGCGATGATTCGGTGCCAACCGCTGTTCCAGCCGCTGACACTGTGTGGCTGGCCGTCTCTGGTACAAAACACATAGAGGGATCCGATCCGCCTCCTCAGCTTTTTTGCCCGCTCCAGAGCGGAGGCCAGGGATGGCGTCATCTCGAAGGACATGCGCTTACCGGTCTTGCCTTGACTAATGACCAGGGCGTCAGGGCGGATGTCTGACAACCTGAGCTTCATGAGGTCTCCACGTCGCATGGCGGTCAAATAGGCGATATCCATGATGCAGCGCCATTGTTCGTCGGCATGTTCCCTGAGAATGTTGAATTCCTCATCCGTGATGTAGCGGTCCCTGGGCTTTTCCTTGTTTCTACGCACCCCTTTGGCCGGATTATGATCACACCATCCCCAGCGGATAGCGAATGAAAACACGGTTGAGAACAGTGCCATTTCGCGGTTTGCGGCCACCGGCGAGGGGTGCTGGTCCAGGTATGCAGCAACATCAGAGCCACGCACCTCGTTCAAGGGCATGTGCCCGAATACGCTTCTTAACTTGCCTGATTGCCGAATGTATTCGTGTCGTGTTGATTCTGCCAGCTTTGCCAGCTCCGTCGCGATGTATTTATCGATAGCTTGCCCAACCGTGGAGCCTGATGCGTTGCGGCCCTCCATCTCTGCCCACTTGGCTACTGCCTCCGGGTAGTTATCGGCGAGCCGGATCCACTTCCTTTTGCCAGCCACCAACACAACGTAATAATAGACCGGCCCTTTCTGATGCATGCGCGGAGGAAGGTGATGATGAGATGATCTATGACGCCCCATGCCTGACCTCGTTGTTTTTGAGAAACTCCAGCTTTGGTGCACTCTTTCTTGGGGTTCCCCCCGCGCCGATCAAGTGGCGCTCCACCTCTGCCCATAAAACGACCGGCCTGCCTAACGCCGACACCTCATGCCGATAACCCCTCTCCTGCAGCCATCGGACCTGCCCCGGCTTGGTTTTCAAGCCTGTGAGATTATATAAATCTTCCGGGGTTAGAAAGGTAGTCATCGATTTTTGCCTCTTTTGATTACGCAAACGCGGCAATCTCTAAATCCAGCACACATTGCCGTGTGGACCGGTCACAGTGATACTCTTGCAACCGGGGGTTGATCCAGAGGCTTTCCGTGCGCTCGTGGTCCAGCCCGCGACTTTCCTTTTTACCCGGCCCCACATTCCGGACCGAATTGCAGAACCACGGGAAGTCGTGGCGTTGCCATCCCTGGAGTTCCAGCGCCTCGGCGTAGATCGGGTGGGCATAGCCGGAAATCGCCACATATCCGGGGCTCTGTTTCAGGCGCGACAATAACCGTAGGTGATCGTCATCGCTGTATTCAAAGGCATACCCTCCATCTTTTCTGGTCGCTTCCAGATAGGGTGGGTCGCAGTAAAATACGGCGTTTTCACTGTCATAGCGGTCGATGATCTCCATAGCATCCTCATTCTCGATCACCACATGACGCAGGCGGTCCCGGACCCGGATCAGATCGTCATCGACCTTGTTCATCATGGACCGGGCACGGTTGTCCAGGTACTTGGCCACCGCGAATCCCACGGGAGCGCGGTCCTCTTCCCTCTGGGCCATGGCCATGAACGATGCCCGTGCCAGAAAGAAGGTTCTGGCAGCCCGTTCCAGATCGGAGTCGCACTGGTAGCGGGGGTTTGCCCAGACTTCGTAGAGCGCGCGGGCGTAAGGCGTATTTTGTAGATACTCCCGCAGGGCATCACCCTGGTCCCGCAGAATGTGGAAAAAGTGCATCACATCCCCATTGCGGTCGTTCATGATCTCGATGCCCACGGGCTTCCGGGCAAACAACAGGCTCGCGCCACCGCAAAAGGGCTCGACGTAGGTCAGAAAACGGTCAGGCCGGGGAAGTAGAGGCAGAAGCTTTTCCGTCATGCGGCCTTTGCCACCGAGATAGGGGATCGGGCTTTTCACGGTACCACCTTTCTTTTCCGTCCTGGGCGCTGGTGGAAGCGCTCGCTGGGTACGATGGCCTTGGGTAGCGCCGCCAGCCAGGCTTCCACATCACTTTCCAGCCACCGGGGACCTTTGGTGCCCGGTATCCGGCGGGGCGGCGGCAGCGTTTCAGGATCACGCTTGTATACCGTCTTGGGGGATAACCCCAGCACCTGGGCAAGCTCACTTACCGTCATCAGCCGGTCCATGTTGAGCCCCTACAGCGCCATGGCCGCCTGCCAGGTGGCAGGTAACCGGATGCCGGGCGGGATGGGGGCAACAGAAGCCATCCGATTTTTCCGGGGTCGGCCCTTTCGCGCACGCGCTCTCCGCAATAGCACAAGGATTTGCGTCTCCGGGGGTCCCACGTCTCCAGGTGGAGAGTTTTCATCCAGAAAAGGCGGTGCTCCAGACGGCTCGTCCGGCGGGGCATCCACCGTCACATACCGGGGCTTCGCGGGAGGAATCCTGCCATGAAGGAGATCGGATGGCTCGATCAGGAAGGCCAGATCTTCGTCAAAAATGCAGAGACCATCGAACGCATCGACATCAGAGTCTGGGGAGGATGGATGAACCCTGGCAGCCGTCTCAATGGTATTGACGGGGACGGTGAGGTCCACGGCAGACACACATTGCGGGAGGGGTGACCATATCTCCCGCCAGGAGATGACCATCCCCTGCGGAGAGGCATACCGCAGGCGAACGGATTGTGTTTGGATCGTCGGAGCAGGATTGCTGCCCATGCCTTTATAGACAGGCATTTCCTGATTGGATACCGATACGGCAGTGGTGGCGTCGGGTGGTGTTTCTTGCCAGGCCACGAGCATCCCCTTCGGGGAGGCATACCGCAGACGAACCTGGGGTACCTTACGGATCGATTGCAGTGCGCCATCAATCAGGGTGAGGGTCCGCGCATGCTTTGCGGGGATGGCCGGGCGCAGCGCCATCAACAGGTTCAGCGCCACCTGACAGCCTGCTTTCACGCGGGCAACCAGCCTCTTGATGATGTCCATGACACGGGCACCCGTGGCGGACTTCAGTTGCTCCAGGATGGCCGGTACGCGCATGGCCAGTGTCGCAGGAGACATCCCGCTATGCTGGATCTGTTGAAGCAGGTAATCTATCCACTCCCGGAGTGTCGCCGGCAGGCGATCTTCGATTTCGTTGATGCTTTGTCCGACTTCGTCATCGTCTTCTGTTGCAAAGCCCGCCCACTCTGCTGCGTATAGAGATTCCACGGCGTCCGGATCCAGAGTATCGAGCACATCCCGGTAGTCATCCTCAGATGCGGACTCCCGTTTCATGCGCGCGTATTCGTCGCCGAAGGTGGCAACAGTCATCAGGTCTTGGCTGGCGTAACCGGTGCCGGTCATTTTTTTTGCAAAGGCCAAAAAGTCCCGATGTTTGCGGAGATAGGCATACGCAATATTTTTCAGGAAGTCCGCAAAGGTCTTTGGCCGGCCTCCCCTCCCGACGGCGGTTTCATCGTATTGCCGGGCGCAGAAATCCACCAGCCCTGCGGCGCAGTCGGCGATCAGCTCAGAATCGCGCAGCCCAGCCTTTTGCGCAATTTGGCCTGCAGTGGCATAGGCCGCCTGGTATGCTCCCCAATAGGCCATCCCCAGCTCTGCCTCTTCTCTCCTGGATCGTACGGCCTTGCGGTACAGGGTGCAAAAGCGAATGCCACTTTTGTATTCCATATCGCAGTCTTTGTCCCGGCTATACCATTCTTCGCTCAATGCCTGACTGGAATGGGGACTGTACGCAAAGTCATGGTCGTCCAGACTTATGGTATCTTCTAGTGGCTCGTGCGGCTGCAGGTTCATGAGGGCCTCCCTGGGAAAGTGCGTTGGCGGGGCGACAGTGGAAGAGGGGCAGGTCTAGCCATGCGATTCTTCCGGTGCGGCTGTTTCTGGGGGTTGGATGGGATTGGGGTCCTGTGTGGGATAGAGGCCGGTAGAGGAGGACGTGGCACCTTCTCGGTCGCCACCAGATTTGACGGGCAAGATCCCATGCCGGATAGCTGCGCCGACCAATCGGTCAGAGATTTCTTGCGGCAATTCCTCTGGCCACTGCCAAACGGCTTGGCGGCTAATGCGAAGCGCGTCGCCGACGGCTTTCATCGTGCCGCCGAAAAGTTTAATCGCGTCCTGTTTCGTTCGTATGAGGGCCATGCGTACAGTTAAGCATCCTTCACCGATAAATGTCAAGGACACTTTCCATCCTGGGCAGGATACTTTACCGCATGAATGATATTGCCGACCGCGTCAAGGAAATAAGAACCCGCCTGAATCTTAGTCAGGCGAAACTGGGGGTGCATGCGGGCGGTGTGAGCAAGTCCGCCGTCCATCAATGGGAAACGGGCGTTACCAAGCCCGCGTGGGAAGCGCTAAGCGCTCTCCACAAAAGTTTGCGGATCAATCCGGACTGGGTGATGCGTGGCGAGGGAAGCATGTTTGAGGAGCAAGCCTCAGACGGCCTCCCCTTGGGTGCGAGGGAGCTAACGCCTAAACAGCAAGCGCTGCTGGGGATCTTCGACCGTCTGACTTCCAGTCAGCAGGAAACCATCATCAGAGAGCTTGAGGATATTAAACGGAAAAACGAAGAAATAGTGGAAGAACTGACTCGCAAGACGGGCGCGACCCGTAATGGTTCTTAATTAGCAAGGCGGGCTTTCATTCGCTACCGGCCTAAGCCGCGTGTGGTGCTGGTTGCACTACGGGATGGGATTTTCGGCGCGCCTGCCAAAGGTCATAAGCTGCCTGCTGGCCAAGCCAGAGGTCCGCGCGCCCGCCCCGGTCTGGTCCCAGCCAGGACTCGATGCGCAAGGCCATCTCCGGTGAAATGGCCGCTTTCCCATGTAATACTCTTGACAAGGTCGCACGGGTGACACCCAATTGCCGTGCCGCTTCCGTCACCGTCAACCCCAAGGCAGGCAATACATCCTCCCGCAAAGTGTCCCCAGGGTGAGGGGGGTTGTGCATTCCGCTCATAACAATCTCCTAATGGTAATCCTGATAATCTACCAATATGGCATCCGTGCCATCGAAGGCAAACGTCAGCCGCCAATTGCCGTTGACCCGCACGGAAAAATGTCCATCCAAATCCCCCGATAGCGGATGCAGCCGCCACCCCGGCACATTCATGTCGCCGGGGCATTGCGCACGGTTCAGGCGCTCGATCTGGCGTCCAAGTTTGGGTGCCTGGTCAGGCTGAATACCCGCTTTGCTCCCCGTGAGAAAGAATGCTTCCAATCCCTTATGCCGGAATGTCTTGATCATGGCGTGAATTGTATAGCGTAGCGTTTCGCGGCACAAATTGGAGCGTGCAACATCACTACAGAAAGTGTGCTTGACGCATAGTAAAGCAACCTTTACTATTTCCTCATCGAAGCCGCCCATCCTGGTGCGACATCCTTGGGGGAAACCATGGCGCTCTCGGCCGTATCCAACCGTACCAATAGCAAGCCGCAAAGCTATACCACGCTGGCCGTCCAGTACCGCGACGGGCTCCACCTGAATTACCTCTTCGAACGCTCCACCAGGGTCTCCGATCTCATGGCCGCCATCCATCGGGCAGGCCGGGTTCGCAAGGTCGTTCTCTGGGATGAAATGCCCGGCGAGCGTACTCGGAAGGGGATGATGTGATGGCCGCACAACATTGGGCCGGAGTTATCTGTCGACACGACGGGCGGCTGTTACCAGTTCTGGGGTGCGATGATCGGGACGGCTTGACCTTCCCGGCGTCTGTCAAGGTAGTTGTCGCTTCTCCCATTTTTTAAGCCGCCTTTTTATCCTGCCGCTGCGGGTTCAGATCTACCGCCCCGACGGGTGTCCAATTGCGTGTGCCGCCTGACCAGCGCGCAGGATTTCTCGCCTTGGCCGCCTCATAGAGAGCATGACGTTTCGCCAGCAGCGCATGATCTTCGCCCCGGTGGCGCTGGGCCGGGGTGACGAAGCGAATGCGGCTGTGACGATGCTCATGGTTGTACCAGGCGATAAAGTCACGTACCCAGCGTCGTGCCGCGTCGAGATCAGTAAAGCCGCTCTCCGGCCACTGCGGACAGTACTTCAGCGTCCGGAACAGCGACTCTGAATAGGGGTTATCATTGCTAACACGCGGTCGACCCCGTGATGGAGTAATCCCCAGATCATAGAGTTTGGCCAGGAGGGTGGAGGATTTCATCGGGGCGCCATTGTCAGAGTGCAGGACCAAGGGTTGCCGCCAGCATTGCTCCGCCGTAAACCCTCTCTGGAGGAGCGCCGCGGCATGGTCGCCGCTCTCCTCCGTATGGACCTCCCAGGCGACCGCCTTGCGGCTGTAGAGGTCTTCAAAGAGGTAGAGATAGTAGTACTGACCACGCACCGGCGACGGCAGATACGTGATATCCCATGACCAGACGGCGTTGGCTGTGGTGGCCGTATGGGTGGTGGGTAGCTTCACCTTACGGGGCGGGTGCGCACGACCACGCCGTACCCCCATGCCCTCAGCCTTGAGGATCCGGTAGAAAGTGGACTCCGAGGCCAGATAGACCCCTTCATCGGCCAGCCGTGGCACAATCTGAGTCGGGGGCAGGTGTGCGGTATCCGGACGATGACAGGCGTCCAACACCGCTTGCACCTCCGCTTCACTCAGCTTGTTGCTGGGTGCCGGTCGTTCGACCGTCGTGCGGGCATCTGTCTTTACCACTCCCGACTCCTCTGTCCATCGCTGGACGGTGCGTAATGATAAGCCCGCTTCTGCGCAGGCCCGCGACCGGCGGGCTCCACTGTCAGAGGCTTCCTGTATCCAGGCGACATACTGTTGCCGCTCCGGGACCGGGGTTAATCTTCCCCGGCGTCGTCCCCCCAGAGGGCGTTCAATTTTTTTCGCAAGATCAACAGCGCGGCCGCTTCGGCCAACGCCTTGTCTTTGCGACGCAATTCCCGCTCCAGCTCACGAATCCGTTTCTGGTCTGCACGGGCTTGCGCACCCGCTGTCTGTTTCTGTTGGGTGGCGGTCTGCTGTCCAACGATACAAGCCTGTTTCCACGCTTTTACCTGGTCTGGATACAGCCCTTTCTCCCGACAATATGCGCTCAACTCCACCTCTGACAGCAGGGCCGTTTCCACCACCGCGGCCAACTTGGACTCGGCAGACCAGCCCTCTGTGGTCTTCTTGGTCACTGCACTCATCGCCCCACTCGCCATCGCCTGCTTACGCCAATGGTACAGCGTAACATCAGAAATCCCTTCCTGTTTGGCCAGTTCCGCCACGGATAAACTGGTAGGCGGCAACATCTTCTGCAATACAGCGGCCTTACGTTCTGCTGAGTAATGTTTCATCTCGATAATCCACTTTCCGCCCCCACCCTACGCCTGACTCCATTTCAGAGAGGCGACAACTACCCTGACACCGGGGGTTCCTGCATGTACAAGGTGCCGCCGTGGATTTTTGGGCCACGCCAGCCGAACTTGACCGGCGCGGGTACCGACTGGTTATGGCCAAACCGTTGGTGTGGAATGTGTGGGGCGCAAGTCCGCAGAGGCCGCTGGCTGGCGACCTGCTGCCGTGGCAATTTTAGCTCCATTGTGGAGCTTCATGAGCATTTTGTGGGCAAGCTAAAATTTCAGTGACACCGTCCCAAACACGGTTCTCGGCGCACCTTGCGTTCCAAAAACCGCATTCGCCGGCAAGCCGGGCACATTTATACCCGACCCAACACTCTCGCTTTCATTATATTTCCTGCCCAACAAATTGAAGATGCTAACTTTAAAGCGGGCATACTTAAGAAATGGAACGTATGAATTAAAGACTGATGTCTTGTAACCTAGCGTCAGGTCAACCAAATTATATGGATTTGTCCTTAGCGTGTTGTCTCCAGTAATAGGGTTCGCCATTCCAGCAGCGCCAACATACTGGTCGTCGATATTTGCAGAAATTGCGCCTGGGCCTAGAATATTTTTATAAGCCAATCCGACCAGGAAGCTATGTAATGGTACTCCAGATACAACATTTCCCGAGAAGCTGCCTCCAGAACTCGTTTCTAGTTTGGTATAGTATGGGTGTTGAATGTTTGCTGATGCATATACATTCAACCAGTAAATTGGTTTCCATGATAGTTGAAGGTTAACCCCTTGGTATAAGGCATTCCCCAGCTTGTACCCGGTCGGAAATAGAGCTGTGCCATTAGCATACAACCCCTTAACTATGTTGTTAACTTGATCATGGTAATAGTTGATTGACCCAAAAAGATTGTTCTTTTTATATTTAACGCCAACTTCAAAGTCCGTATTGTTGACGAGCTTAATTTTACTTGGGTCAATATAGAAAGTGTATTCATTACCATAAGACTCATTCTCCGGGTTAGCATTTGTATGGGCTGCGTAGCCATATAGATACAAATGCCTGATGGCTTCAAAGTTAATGCCGAGAGAAGGCTCAAACCCGCCAAAACTGGTATATACTCCAGAGTCAAACGTCCCATTAATATGGCCATTTAACAGAGGGGAGCCGGTTGGTGGGAGTAGGTTGGCATCGGTAGTCTGGTATGCTGCATAAGCAATTCCAGGGGTGATGCTCAGTCTATTGTTAAAAAGTTTTATATCATCCTGACCGTAAGCGAATTCTGACATTTGAGCTGTGTCGTTATTTGCTTCGTAATAAAAATTTCCAACAGATTCGTTCAGGACTGGTGCGTTATAAAGGATGTATGGATTTTTGTAATTCATGTAATATAGGTATCCGCCTATCTTTATATGATTGTTATATATTTTTGTTGTATATCTAATTCTATCTCCGATGGTATAGAATATAGGAGGATAGTACTCATCAAGATACGGTGAAGTAATACCATTATAAGTGCCGTGGCCAACATGAACTCTGTGCGAATGCTTAAACCATATCTTGTTATCAATAGAGCTTTTTTTGGAAAGATCCCAGTGCTGTTTACCGTACAGTAGCCACATGTTATCTTTGTATTGGAAATAGGATTGACCAGGTGTTTCTGTAGAGTAAAAACCACTGGTTTGTTCACTCAATAGCGGTCCTGGTACATTGTAACCATTAACCGTATATCCGGCCAGTGGTGTGAGCGGAATCGATGGTATAGCTAAGTACTTGGCTCTAGAAATATACAAACCAAGAGAGTAAGCATTCCCGGAATTGGTTATCTTGCTAACCTTTCCAAAGAAAACATCGGCTTGCGTTGGATAGTCGTATTCGAGGCCAGGGGCACGACCACTGGTGTGACCGAAACCAGCCACCACTGACCAACCATCCGCAAATAATCCAGATTTTGCTATTGCCACCTCAGTTTGTGAACCATACGATCCATAGGATGTGTCAACTTTTACGCTTGGCGTCGCCGACGGTTGTATAGGAAGAAAATTAACCGTGCCGCCAATGCTTGATTGCCAGCGATCGTCTGGATTTCCAGGACCATATGCAACCGTAACGCCATTCAAAAGCTGCGCAATAGGAACCTCGACAGAATAAAATCCGCCGTCTCCAGATAAAGGATTGCTTAGCGGGATACCATCAAAATTAACCTGAATCGAATTAAAGTGGCCATTTACCGTAGGGCCTGTGCCAACCCCGAAGCCATTAATATTTAGGCTGTTAGATCCCACACCGCTATTCGGATTTGAGCCAAGCACCAAAACTCCTGGTAGCCGGGCAGCAAGTTGAAAAGCACCGGTGTTTGGCGGCATAAACTTCAATTGACTTCTGGTTACTGCTAGTTTTGTCTGAGTGGATTTGGCAAGCTCAGAAAAATTAATTTTCTCATCTGCTTTATTTTCTGGTTTCTTGCCGTTTTTATAATTGCTTGATACTTCTCCAACATTTATTGAGTTATTGTTTTTGTTGTTCAACTTCGCTCCATAGCTAATCGGTGATTGTGCTATGCAATTTGCCGCTATTAGAGCAATAATAACAGCCTTTTGATTCATCTGTATTGCCACAAATCCTCCTTTTGGTTTGGCCATAGGTTGCGTGGTACAACAGCTAGTAAGCGCAGCGGAAAGCTGCGATTGGTGTAAAAGGGTCACTTCTTCTGATTAGGTTAAGACGGGCGCGGTATTGGCCGGGTCGGACCAGCTCTCGTTTCCATCTTCGACATGCCCGGCCAGACGCCAGCTGTGGGTGGGAGTGCTCACCTCCAGGTCATACCAGTGATGGCTTTTGGTTAGCGGCCAGGACAGGCGATGCGTCTCGCCGGGGGCGAGGTGCAGCTGGCGGCTCCCTTCGCCGTAGCTGCGGTCTTCGATACCCACCTGCAAAGGCAAACGACCGCTGTTACATAGGACCAAACTCAAGTCGCCGTTATTCTTATCGTGACTATCGACCATTAAGGTCGAGACCCCGCTGCCTGTGATTTGTCGCACGAAGCCATCGGGGCCATAGACTGTCATCGCCAAAGCTTGACCCTGAGGCAGTAGGATATCGTCCAGGAGCTGCGCACCGGCACCGATGGTGTAGTGATGGGGTAGGTGATGACTGGCGTCCCAGTATGCGGTGCAGACCACTCCGATTGGGGCCGGATTAGCAAAGGCCAATCGGACGCCCTGCCGCGTCGCCTCGAGACGCAGCCTGGTGGCGTACGCCAAGGGCCGCCGCCGTCTCAGGCCGTCTTCTTGGGGAATAATGGCTACCGATTGTTCGCTGGGTACTTCCGGTGGCGGTAAGGTGGATTCGTGGTGAACGGTCGCCACGTAGTTGGCAGTGCTTGGCAGACTTATGAGTCGTCGGTCTACCCGTTGGAAGTTAAAAGCGGACGTCAGATCACCGCAGATCGCCCGCCGCCAAGGCGTGATATTCGGCTCGCTCACGCCGAAGCGCTTTTCGATAAAGCGGATCACTGAAGTGTGATCAAAGACCTCTGAGCAGACGTAGCCGCCCTTACTCCACGGTGAGATGACAAGCATGGGTACTCGTGGTCCCAGGCCGTAGGGCAATCGGTCGAGACTATAGGCCACCGGCCAGTCTGGGTTGATGTGGTCGTGTACTTCACCAGCCGTGCTCACTGTCGATTGCCCAGGGCGCACCGGAGTTGGTGGCTGGGGGGGCGGCACGTGATCGAAGAAGCCGTCGTTTTCGTCGTAATCGATCAGGAGGGCAGTTTTGCCCCAGACGGTGGGATTTGCGGTGAGGGCATCCAGCACGCGGGCGATGTAAATCGCACCATACGCCGGCGGGTAGGAGGGATGCTCGGAATAGCCTGCGGGCGAGACGATCCAGGATACTTGTGGCAGGCGATCGTGTAAAACGTCGTCGCGTAATGTTCTTATTCCACCTTCGGTGACGGCGCGCCGATAAAGCTCTGAATTGTTCTGAGCATTTACAAAGGCTTGAAAATATAACAGAGCATTGTCGCCAAAACATCCCGTCAATGGATTTTTGTCTATTTCATGTAACTGCTCTTGGTAAACTTTCCAGGTGATTCCAGCTTTCTGCAAGCGCTCTGCATAAGTGGTCCATGTGAAGGGAGGGGTTTTGTGATAACCATTGGGACCGTTGCCTGGCCAGTAATTGGCATCATCAATCAATGGCCCACCATGTTTGCCTTCAGGATCAATGGTCCCGGTGAACAGCATACAGCGGTTTGGCTCGGTGGGCCCGGCGATGGAAGTGAAATAGTGGTCGCAAACGGTAAAGGCATCAGCTAGGGTATAATGAAAAGGGATGTCCTGGCGCTGGAAATAACCCATGGTCATGTCGGTCTTGTTCTGTGGCCAGGCGTTCATCAGACCGCCCGCAATAGCCCCATGTTGTGTGGCCCAGCTGTGATCGAGATCCTTGATGAATTGTGCCGACGTCTTCCGTGTGTTGAGGTGAAATGGCAGGATGGGGAGACTGGGATCGTGCCTCCGCGCCTGGAACCAGATCGGCTTGCCGGCCGGCAGCGTCAGGGGAAAGCGATCATTGTACCCGCGTACCCCGCTCAGATGACCGAAGTAATGGTCGAAGGAGCGATTTTCCTGCATGAAGACGACTATGTGCTCAACATCCTCCAGGCTGCCAGAGCGCTCCCTGGCTGGCAGCATCGCCGCCCGCGCCACCGAACTGCCCAAAAAGGCCGTGACAGTGGCCCCTACACCCAAGTGCTGCAAAAATTCGCGGCGCTTCATCTGCGGCTCCCTGCATCCTTGAAAGCCACTTATGCTGACAGCCAAATGTTGCATCCATGTGTCAATGCGGTGACATTTTTATGATATTTTTCATGATGTTTCACGCATTCATTGGTAATGAAAATTGATACCCGAAGCTATGCACCGTTTCCAGCCCGCTTTTGGCTCCATAGCTTTCTGGGGTCTTGTGCAGGCAATGAATCCTGACGACTTGGACATTGGGGACGAGGTACCTGTGTATGCGTCCTTTCCCTCCGACAGAAGTAAAGCCGTTGCGACAAATGCATTTTCCTGTCCCACTATCCTGAGTCGCAGTAACGCGATATTAGTGCAGATATATTGCATGAGACTGAAAGGCAGAGCGGGGCTGGTGTTATCAACGCAACACTGGCCGGGAGTCATCCGGCTGTGCGAGGGGGCTGTTACCGGTTCTGGGGGTCGACCATCAGGATGACACCCTTTGCTTGCACGTGCAGGGTACCGCCGTGGATTTTGGGGCCGCGCTGGCGGAGCTGATGCGTCGAGGGTACCGCCTGGTTATAGCCAAACCGACGGTGTGGGATGCGTGGGGCGGGGTGATGCGCGGCGGTGCCGAGGGTCGCATTGGCGATCGTGCCGGGAGTATCCAATGAAAGCTATACCAGAAAACGACGTCCGACGTTGAATCGGTTCCCTGGTCTTGCTCTGGTGGCCTACGATGGAAAGGTGCTGGCATGCATAGACATCATGTGGCATTATTCTCCTGTCGTGACATTTTAGGTGAGCCTATGGCATCAAATGACAATGAAGTCCAGATCGGCGTACAGGGAAGAATGGTCATTCCGGCTGCCCTGCGCAAGGCGTTGAATCTCACTCAAGGCGATCGATTGATTGCTCGTAAAGTCGCGGAGAGTCTGGTGCTGGAGCGTCGCGAGTCGGTGGAACGACGGCTGCGGGAACGCTTCAAACATATTCCCCAGAATATTAGTCTTTCGGACGAACTCATTGCCGAGAGGCGGACTGCTGCCGAGCAGGAAGCCGCCTTATCGTGAGCACTGTCCTAGATGCCTCGGCGTTATTGGCGTTTCTCCATGAAGAGCCGGGGGGAGATCAGGTAGCCCCGCATCTGGAAGGATCCCACGTCTCAGCCGTCAACTGGTCTGAGGTACTGCAAAAGTCCCTGCAGCGAGGCGTGAGTATCGACGATATGCTTCAGGACTTTGCCGATATTGGTGTCATTTTCGAGCCCTTTACGGTCCACCAAGCCGATCTGGCTGCCAGATTGTTCACCCATACGCGCAATCACGGATTGTCCTTGGCCGATCGGGTGTGTTTATCTCTAGCCATGGAGAAGAGGCTGCCGGTAATGACGGCGGATCGGGCTTGGGGCAGTCTGGGGCTGGCCGTCGAAATTCGGATGATACGCTAACCGTCGGCTATCGATCGCCTTGTCCGGGCGTGAACGAGGGTTCCTGCGCAACAGGATGAAAGCTATACCACAAAACCACGTCGGACGTGGAAATCTGGTATAGCTTTCTGGTCCATCAGCCGAGCCCCCACGGGCGGCGACGAAAAAAACAAAAGCTATACCAAGGCCGTGTGCCCTTTATCTTGCGTTCAGCTAATCTTCGGAAATTTCCGGAAAATCCGGAGAAACGGGCAAAAGCTATACCATAAAACCACGTCCGACGTTGAAATCTGGTATAGCTTTCTGCGGAGCGTTGTCCCCGTTATCCACGGCTCGAAGCTCACAACGGAGGGCCAACGAGCTCCGGCGGGGCACGGCAACATCGGGGCGCCAGACCCCGCTCCTGTTATAGCGCCTCTCCCCCTTCGTTGAGGATGTTCATATAGGCGTCGTACACGAATACGCGATTACGGCGCTGGCCGGTTAATTCGCGGGCGATACCCATTTCGACCAGGGCCAGCATAGCCTTGGAGGCGGTGGGGAAGCTGACGCTGGCTTGCCGGCTGATCTGGCCGAGATCGTTCAGAGGGCGCTGGCGTAGTGCTTCTAGTACACGCAAGAGATTCGCTGCCCCGCGTCCGCTGGCCTGCACTCGATGGCTATCCTGCTGGAACAGATCCACCAGACGGCGGGCGGTGTTTACCGCGCTCGTGGCCGTTAGTTCCACGCCTTCGAGAAAGAAATCAACCCAGGCTTCCCAATCGCCGTGGCGACGCACACCATCCAGCAGCTCATAGTACATATCGCGGTGCTGCTTGAAGTAGAGGCTAAGATAGAGCATGGGCTGAATCAACAGGCCACCTTCATGCAACAGCATGGCGATCAATAACCGGCCTAGGCGGCCGTTGCCATCCAGAAAGGGGTGGATGGTCTCGAACTGGACATGAGCGAGTGCCGCTTTCAGCAGTACAGGAAGGGTGGTTCCATCGTCATGGATGAAGCGCTCCAACGCCGCCATGCAGGACTCAACTTCCTGCGGCGGCGGAGGCACGAAGCGGGCATTGCCGGGCCGTGTGCCGCCGATCCAGTTCTGGGTGCGGCGGAATTCGCCGGGAGCTTTTTCCGCGCCACGCCCCCGCGCCATCAGATGGACGTGCATGTCGCGCAGCAGCCGGTTGCAAAGAGGAAAGCCTTCACGCAGTCGGTTCATGCCGAACTCCAGCGCGGCGACGTAGTTGGAGACTTCCACGACGTCGTTGAACGGCACGCCGGGGGTTTCTTCCAACTCGAATAGCAGCAAGTCAGACAGCGAGGACTGGGTGCCTTCGATCTGCGAGGAAAGCACGGCTTCGCGCCGGACATAGGCGTAGAGGAAAAGTTGTGGATCCGGGAGCAGCAGGGCGATGCTGTCAAGCCGCCCCAAGGCAAGAGTGGCCCGCTCCAGCGCCGCTTGTCGCATGCCATTCAGTTCCAGCGGCGGCAGAGGGGGCAACGGGTCTGGCACGAAGGAACGGACGCTCTCTCCCCCTGCGGTGCTGGTTTCGTAATGTCCTGTCGCCTCCCGAAACATAGCGATCCTTTAATTAGGTGTTCTGTTATTAAATAAACATGGGATTTCTTTAATAATTCGGCATTGTGGCGCAATATTTGGTTTCATGCAATGCCCGCTGCGCGGTCAGCAAGCATGTCAAGCCGCCCGCCCCATCAAAGGCAGGCACAGAATGCTATACCATAAAACGACGTCCGACGTTGAAATCTGGTATAGCTTTCTGCTCGAATTGGTGTCGCTGAGCAACCGAAGCGAGGCATACCTGGCCCTCACGCGCTGCTCAGCAACACCAATCGACAGATTTCACTCCATATCCACGTCTTCTCTCGCAGGACGATGACGGCGTGCGGGCACCGGTTCAGCCCTCGCCGCTTCCATAATCTGTTCACGGCTGGCGGTGAGACGATCCAGCGACTGGGTCCGCTTCCCGGAAGGAATATCCTCAATGGCCACGTTACGCCCGTATTTCTGAAATGCCTCACCCAGACGGTCCAGTGTGACATGCACGGCCCGGTAGGCAGCACCTTTGCCAGCGAAGCCACCGACCTGATCCATGACCAGTCCGGCGATATTCTCCCCCTTCTCTGCGCCGTCACGCTTCTGGAACAGGAGCTTGTCGTTCTCCATCTTCCAGTCGAAGAGATGCGTGTTTTCGGCCATCACCTGAAAAATGGCGTATTGGCGGGGATTGAGGTCGGTGGCAGCGGCCAGAGTGAGCGCACGAGAGAGCCGGGCGACTTCCGCAGCCCGGTCATCGTCCTCCCGCGCCACCATCTGGTATAACCTGTCCGGCGTGATGCCAGCCGCGCTCTCATTTATTTCGGACAGGGGCAGATCATGCAAGTGTCCAGGCTCTGCCCCAAAGTCTTGCGTGGTGTTCTTGCGGTACCGCACAATCGCCGCATGCAGGCCCGTCGGGTCATCGGGGGTGGTGTCCGTTTCGATCATTGCCTGCAGAAAAGCCAGTCGGGCCGCATGTTGGGCCTTGGCCTTGTTGGTCCCGGTTGCCGCTACCCCTTGCGTATGGTCGCGGAATGTCCGCTCAAAAAGCTGCAAGCTTGCTGGGTCCACGTCTGGTGTGGATACCTGAATGTTCCGGAGCTGGGCGGCGAGTCGAATGGACAATTCCGTTGCCAGCGCACGAGCCTTGTCCCGCTCGTTGGCACTTGGCGCTGCCAGTTTTTCCGCCTGATCCTCCAGCCTGACGGCCCGCTTTAACCGTGCTTTACGTTCTTCGGCACTACCTTTTGCTGCCAATTCCCACTCTGTTGCCGCGCGCGCACGGCGCAAGTCCGGTAAATGCTCATGGACGTACTGCGCTTCGGCATTCACGTCTATTTTGGCGATCAACGCAGTGCGTTTCACCAACTCCGCATGGGAGCGGAGCGCCTTTATGGCGTTATCCGGGTAGCCAGCAGCCTCCGCCTGCGCAATGATGCCATCGGCGGTATCTGGGGATGGAGCTGTAGTGGAATTTCCATTCGCGGCTGCGAGTGCTTCCAGATCTTCCAGCATATCTAATTCCTCTCTTGGATGGCATCGGCAACCAGGATTGATGCCGTTTGTTGTACGAGCCAGGCAACGGTGTGATCACGATCGCCATATTCATGCCACCAGTCCCGCATGGCATCTCCGGCACTCTCTCCGGATCCCTCGAATGCCGGCGTCAGATCCATCAACCCTCGCTGCACGACTAATGCAACGGCATCACGGTCATATGCACCCTCAGTCTGATCACTGCAGATTTGTGATACGGGGCCATCAGGGGAGGTCTCCAGAAACATTGGGATGTCCACAACCATGTCGTGAATTCGGTTCCTGAAGGCATCAGGCGTTTCCACCGGCGCCGTTTCCTGAACTACCTGTACCATGGACGAAAACAGCCGGGCCAAGGCCCTGCCTGCGAGCGTGTCAACATCTTCTTCCAACATGGCCACTCCTTGCCCCGTGTGGGCGCTATGATTCTCTGTTGGCATGGTTACGGCAAAAGATCCTTTAAAAGGTCCTGTGCCATCTCCACCAGATCCATCTGACGATGTGCCTTTTCGTCAGGGATCTGGATCAATCGCTGAAACTCCTGGTAGTCGAAACGGATCACCTTCTGATAGACCCGATGGTCAGAGTCCGTGGAGACGACCATCTTCATGGATTCCACTAATCCTCCATCGTCCCGATCTTTGCTTTCCCGATGATGGATAAAACACACGTCAAGAGACAAAAATTCCTTGTTTCTCGAAACAGTTTGTCCCTTGTCATTGACCCAGGCTGGAGAACCATGCTCCCTTATTGCCTCGATCAACTCGGAATCCCGCCGAAGATATTGACCAGCAATCGAATGTGAATCTGACATATAGATAAAAATCCAGGGCACATTCAGGAGCGTTGCACCGGTGTATAAATACCCTTTCTCAGCGCGGTATGTCTCCAGCATCTTGCGCAGCAGATTTGCAGAAAAATTGATGCCAGTCTGTTTACGAAGCAGATATACGACCCGGTCGAACTGTTCGATCAGCGTCTCCAAAATTTTCCTCGGAACTGGGCCGAGTACCTTCCTCCGAGCACTTTTCTCCCGTGGTCTGGGCTTGAAATACGGGCAATTGTCCCGTTCTTCTGGGTCAAGTTCTGCCAGATCGGGCACGGATTGTCCCGTGTGCCGCCCGAAGGGATTGTTGACCCTCGGGGGCAAGCGGTACAGCCCAATGATCTGAATGGGATTGTCGCAGGCAGGGCATATGGCATATTGCACATCCTCTCCTTTCCCGTTTTTTCGATACCAGGGTGATTTTCGCAGGGTTTGATTCTCGAAGAGTTCCCTCCCGATGTGTTGGGAGCCCGTGTCTTTCGGCCACAATTTGTAGATGTCCATTTTTATCCCCAAGCCTCAATCCAGGGTGATAGAATATCGCCTCGCTACCTGAATCCACCAGTCGCTCGGGAGTTTGGGAACCCCGCCTTCCCGTTCCGCCATTCGCAGGCATTGGAGAATCGTTGATATTTCCATGGAAAAGTCATGGTGTCGGTCGCGCAAGGCAAAGACGATCTCTTCCATCGCTTCCAATCCCTCCCGCTGCTCATCAGAAATCCATACTGCACGATTATTGAGAATCGCATCATGGTCCATAGAAATCCTCCTGCTCTTACACCTATAGCTAGCCTGTCAGGGTATAGCGCGGCGATCTGGTGATCCGCAGGCAAGCCCTCGCCTGGGCACTGCTCACGGAATGGATTTGCCCAGATGGTAATGCGTGGCCACCGCGTGCCCGATGGCCATAGCCACGCTTTCCGGCAGGAATATCTGAATGGAAGGGGCGGCCACATCCACGTCCACTATCAGATGCATCCCTGCTGCCGCGTTACGATAGGACCGCCGCGCGTTGTTGGACTGGCCGGTCATGGCGCATAAGTAACGAAATAGCAGACATCCCACGAGGATGCCCGCTGGCCGTTCAAATAACAGACGGTCGTTTTCCGGGCAATCCGGGGCCTTCGGATCGTTTGCAATCCACGGTGCATGGCGCACCACAAGCTCGTGATCTGCGGACATGCCCAGCATGTCGAGGTACTTCAGGGTGGGGCGGATGACCGTGTCGCGCAGGAAACCTGCCACCATGGCAGGGGTTTTCATGGTCCCTGGTGGAAGGGGGGGTACGTTCTCCTCCAGGAAGAGACGGGCTTCCAATGTGGCGATGGTGAACGCGGTAAGCGGCAAGACGCTTGCGGCTCGATCCTGCATACGCGAGGTGGGTAAGGTGTTTTTCAAAGGAGCATCCTCATATCGACAATGTTCCCCGGGGTATAGCCCGATCCCGTTGCAGCCTTTGATGGGTGATTCCTCGACAAGGAGGTAGGGGATAGGTGGGCAAGAGGCCTCGGCTAGCTCATACGTAGTAGAGATTTCCTATCCCCTTGTTTTTTATGCGCTCGACAAGAGCCCCTCCGTGACGCAACGGGCTTTGGCTATACCTACTTATCGAACCGTTTTTCCGAGGGGTTTTGCATGCCAGAAGCCGTCGATTTTGGGTGCCATCAGCGGCAGGTGCCGCCGCGCGTTCGCGCGTGGATGAATGGATTTGACACCTTCGCCGTCCGGGTCTACGCTGGTTTTGTCACCGGGGTTCCGGTGATCGGGTTTGGAAGCCCGGAAACAAACGGCGGACAGCCGCCCTTTCCCTTTGGGATGCGGCATTTTTTACGTCCGTGGTCTGGCTTTGCTCCTATGGGCGGGCCGGACGGGGAGCCGAAAGGCTCGCCGGTACCGTTTGGCCGGTCTTCCAACCCGTCCGGTTCCGCCCACCCTTTTGGAAGGGGGTTGGCGGTGCAACAACCGCGCAAACGGAGTATCGCTATGACCACACCTAATTCTCGGGGTGCTGCCGCGCCGTTGCAGGCGTCCACGCCCGTCGTTTTTCAATTCCACTCCCTCGAAGTCCGTACTCTGGAACGTGATGGCCAGATCTGGTTCGTCGCCAGCGATGTCGCCCAGGCTCTCGGCTATCGCGAGGCTGAGCGATTGACCCGTTGGCTCGATGATGATGAAAAGGGTACCCACATTGTGGGGACCCTTGGCGGCGATCAAACCGTCACCATCCTCTCCGAATCTGGTCTCTACCACGCCCTCTTGAAATCTCGCCGCCCGGAAGCCAAGCCCTTCCGGCGCTGGGTGACGCAGGAAGTGCTCCCGGCCATCCGCCAGCAGGGCGGGTATGTCGCGCCGCAGGCGGCGGCTTCCGCCCATCTGGTCGCTTTGCCCGGCATGAAGCTGCTCCTCACCTTCGATGCGGATGGGCGCTACCGTGCCGAGCCGGTACCGGAAGGCGCCATGGTCGTTACCGCCCAACAGATCGCCGATATCGTGGAGGCCAACGGCTATATCCTGGCGAAACCCGTCGATAAGGGGTTCAAGTTATGAGCCATGCTCCGGGGAAAAACCTGCCAGCAACCGATCGCCATTTTGCGTGGCTATACCTACTCAGAAACCCGCGCCCGGCGCGCGGTATGTCAGCTTCTATGCCAGGAAACGGGGGCACCCGGATTGCGTTTCACGGTCCGCGCAACAACTCCTGGCGCCTATTCCCTGGCCGTGCAAGGAGGTTCGTACATGTCCGCCGATCAACAGCTTCCTGATCCGCCAGTACCACAAGACATTGACAAGCCCATGGCATTGCATGGCTTCCCCTTATGTTCTGATGGCCGTCTCTATCATCTGGTGCTGGCAGAAATGGCGCTGGACGAGGTTGGAGACGGCCATGTGTAACCAGCCTATACCATTCTTTGCCGGCACATCGGATATCGAGCCGCCCATTCCGCAGGATGCGGACCTCCGTAGCGTCCGCTGGTACAAACTGGACATGGTCAGCCTGCTGAACTCGGATTTCATGCAACTGGCCTCCCCGGAAGAGTTCAAGGCCGCTTTCCTGCTATGGACCAAGAGCATCCACCAGGTCCCTGCTGGCAGCCTACCCAACGACGAGGCCATTTTGGCGAAGCTGGCCGGAGGATATGACCACCGCCGGAAACTATGGGAGCGTATCCGTGCCATGGTGCTCCATGGCTGGGACTTGTGCTCGGATGGCAGGCTGTATCACCAGGCGGTGGCCGGGACGGTCCTGGACATTCTCGCATCGGCACACGCGCCTACTGCAGTTACTGCACCGCAATCCGCACGGGATATCGCCAGGGAAAAGGCCGCAGAGCGGCAGCGCAGGTTCCGCGAGAAACAGCGCAACCTACGGACGATGGAGGCTGCTCTCGCCCGCCAAGATAGCGAAGTGGCGCCGACGCCGGCTAGTGTCTCCGTCGTAACGCCAGAGTCCTCGGTAACGTCACCAGTAACGCCCGTAACGTTACGCGTAACGCCCGTAACGTTACCTATTAAAGAAGAAGATAAAGATGAAGATAAAGAAGTAACGTTACGCGTAACGTTACCCGTAACGGAGGACGTAACGCCTCCCGTAACGTCACAAGAGCCGTTACCAGAGTCTGGGGACACGTTCTCCCCAACCCGGGAAGGCACGCTCTGCAAGCAGTTGCGGGCCCTCGGCGTTCGTGCGGCCCCGCACATGGTGGTCGTGAAGGAGATGTGCTCTCGTCATTCCGATGAACACATTATCGCGGCTGCGGAAATCGCTTTGGAGAAAAAAGGAGCAGGGATACATGTCGGCTACATCGCCGCGATGCTGAAAGATCCCGGTTCAGGGAAAAACAGAGCAAAGAGCAAGCCGCCCGCTGGCCCGCCCAATCGTCAACTGATTCCCCCCGTTGCCGTCGGCTCGTCCCATTACGCCAAATTGTAGGAGGTCACCATGTCCAGCCCGAAAAAGTTCGAAAGCAAAGCGCAGCCGCTGGTCCCGATCGGGGATTTGGCCCAGGCCCTCCTCGCCCGGTGGGGATTCGATTCGAACAATGTGGCGATTCTCCCTGCTCGACACCCTATGTACCGCGAATGCGAACGCCATGGGCGCTATCCCATCTCGATGGTGGATGATCAGGGTGTCGTCCGCTATCTCCAGCCTGTGTGCCCTGCATGCGCGGCGGAGGCGGCATCGCGCGGACTCATGGAGAGAGCGGCCATTCCCAGCCGATATGCCGAGTGCGACTTCAGCAACTATGTGGTCGATGTACCGGGACAACAAACGGCCCTCGATGTCTGCCTGGACTACGCCGAGCATTTTGCAGAGCACGCCCGCAAGGGGGCCAGTCTCATCCTTTGTGGGAATCCCGGTACCGGCAAGAACCATTTGGCGGCGGCCATCGCCCGGGCGGTGCTGGCCATGGGAAACAGCGTACTGCAGGTCACGGCCTACGACATCATCGCCCGGATCCGGGAGACCTGGCGCCGTGGCATTGGCAACGGCACGGAGCTGGAAGTCATCCGCGGCTTTGCGGAAGTGGGTCTGCTCATCATTGACGAAGTGGGCAAGACCTTTGGAAGCGACGGGGAACGGGTCCACCTGTTCGAGGTGATCGATCACCGGTACCGGAACATGAAGCCGACCATCATCCTCTCCAACGAGGATGTGGAGGGCGTGGAGCAGTACCTGGGGACCCCGGCCTTCGATCGCCTGTGTCAGAACGGCGGACTGCTGATCTTCGACTGGCAGAGCTACCGCCGGGGGAGGCCGCAATGACCTTAGAGGAAAAACGCATGACCGATTTTCGAGTAGTGGCCCTGGATGTGGACGGTGTCCTCGGAGATTTCGAGACGCACTGGCGGAAATGCGCCGAAAAAGTGCTTGGGCACGCCTTGGCCAAAGCAAACGATCTGCACAACATGGGGAGCCGGTACGGATTGGCTTGCGAGGAAGTGGATGCCGTCTGGAGGGCATTCCATGCAACGGAATGGGCCAGCCTGCCTTTGTACGAGCATGCTTTCGATCTGGTGCTTGCGCTGGAGGACCTGGGCTGCCAAGTCTGGGCGGTGACCAGCATTGATGAGCGGCATCGCGCCGCGCGGGCGGAAAGCCTCAGAGGACTGATTCCAGATGGGCGCATCGTGTGTGTAGGGCATACCGCACCCGCCAGCGCCAAGGCGACCGTGCTGCGGAATCTGGGGGCTCTTGCAGGGCGCAATCCTCTTGCAGGGCGCGAACCCGTGGCGTTCCTGGATGACCATCCCGCCAATACCAATGCCGCCCTCGGCGTGGTTAACCTGTCGGTCCTGCTGGATCGGGGGTATCAGGGGCTGGAAGCGCCGGAGTATGGGGTGACGGTTATCGACGATCCGATGGACTTCCCTGTGCTGGTGGAGCAGTTGTTACGCAGGACAAGTCTTGTCGCAGGCCAAGGGATGGCGGCATGAGCCAACTCTATGGCGTCAACCTCTGGGCGTATCGCAACAGCGCGATGCTATACCCCTTTGGAGCCGGAGAATCCGGCATCGCCTTTGATAATTTTGAACAGGAGAGTCCTCATGTCGGGTGTCAATAAAGTGATTTTACTCGGTCATCTGGGGCGCGACCCCGAGATGCGGTTCATGCCAGACGGCAAGGCAGTAGCAACATTGGCGATTGCCACGTCAGAGACCTTCAAAGACAAGAACGGAGACCGCCAGGAGCGGACCGAGTGGCATCGTGCCAGCCTGTTCGGCAAAACGGCAGAGGTCGCCGGGGAGTATCTTCGCAAGGGAAGTCAGGCGTACATCGAGGGGCGCATTCGCACCAGAAAATGGACCGACAAGGACGGTCAGGAGCGGTATTCCACGGAGATCGCGGGCGACCGGCTCCAGTTGATTGGTGGCCGCCGCGACGGGGCCGAAGGCGGCAGCCCAGCGCCACAGCATGGAGGCGGGGGCGGCGATATGGGTCCTGATGGCGGGTTTGAAGATGATGATATTCCGTTTGTCACCCGCGCCATGGTCGATGATGGTAATCGCTGGATGCGCCGGGTGGCACGGTGGATGTGATCAGTTTGTAGCGGTTGTTTTGCGGCTATTGGGCGGACTCGTCCGCCCTTTTTTAAAGCGTAAGGAGAGAGAAATGAATGTTGTATTGCATGATTTTGGCAACGGTGATGGACCTATACCGGCACGAAAACATAAAAATGGTGGCGGGTGGGTTTCAACGGAGGCAACCGTGCATCCCGATGCCCGAATAGAAAATGAAGCCATGGTCATCGGAAGAGCCAGGTTGGGTCCGCAGGCGGTCTTGCGTGACCAATCATCCATCGTTGGTGACGTGCAGATTACGGGCGAAGCCCTGCTAGAAGATCGTGCAAGTATTAAGGATCGAGTCCGCATTGACGGTGCTATCGCCATGTCAGGATCATCTACGATTGGCGAAGATGCCTGGGTGCAGAAGGACGCTATACTGACAGTTTCCAGGCAGGCAAGTATGCGTGGGGATGCAATAATCCTGAACGGTGAAACAGGACTGGATGGAATGGCGGTTGTCGCGGGCTTTTCGCGCTTGAGCGGAAATTTGTACTTCTCTGACGCGATTACCGTGAATGCAGAATTGGATGATAATCCGCGCATGATCATAAAAGGTATGCATTTGCTGGACTTCATTTTAGATGAGTACGGAGTTATCTGGTTTTGTGTAGAAGGAAGACCGATTCGATTTGACTTAAAAGCAGGAGAATACGACGATAATCTGAAAGCTCTGTCTAACATAACACATCTTGAGAAATTGAAAAAATTAAGAAGTTTTCTCCAATCAAAGATCTCTCATTAAAGTTTCTATGGTTACGCCGGGCTTTTCTTTGCTGCTCCATGCAAGCGTAACATTTTTTTGTTTAAGGATGGAGATAAATTTCCCTACGGTATCTTTATCTGCTTCAATAAAAATGTATAACTTGCGAAGTGTTTGTTCGCGCGGGTGTTTATCTGGCGGCAGCAACCTTGGTCCAATCAAATGGGTTTTTTCTGCGTCATCAACGATTTTGTATTTCCTGTTTACAACGGGGAAGTTTTCGCGCAGCGTCTTTCTGAAGTGGCCAAAATCTATGTGGTCCGGTATTGCATTATTGATCTCCTGAAAAAATTTTCTTAAATCAAACGGCTGTCTCCCGCCCCCTTGAATTTCAAGCTCATCTCTTACCGCCTTATCGATGTCGTCGTCTGTATAAATGTTAAAAACGCCGTTTTTATGCGAGCCGTACAATTTTCTTTCTAAAAGCTGCTTTGATCTTCTCAGGTAAAGGAAGAGAATATCTTTTGAATTTTCTCCTGCTTCAGTTTTCTGTTCAAAAAACATCATAAACACAAAGAGCCCATTTTGAAATGGCACTTCAAAAGCAATGGTTCCTCGATTGTGCTCCATTGCATCATTATAAATTGGTCCAAGTCTTGAAAGATTTATCGGAACACCCATGCAGACCACCATTTGCCAATCCCTCACCAAACATGAAAGTACAACCACAAAGGAAGGAACGCAAGATAAAGGGCTCACGGCTTTGGTATAGCTTTCTGTTGCCGTGCCGTGAGCCCTTGTCGTCCACCCCATGCGCCTTCCCGATGAACCATCCCCGCAATGGCACAGGCGGCGCGCCTCCTTTGTGCCGTAGCTCACGCTCCGTCACATCCATTGCCAGGGCTTCTGCTGTTGCCCCCCTGCCGATCGCCTTTCTCTCTCGCTATACCCAGGCGGATTTCCACACAACAGGAGAATGCCTGGATGAAAAAGCAGCTACTTTTGGGCGCGATTGCCTTTGGTCTCAGCCCTTTTGCGATGGCTGGGAGTGTCGGCATTGATTATGACAATGTGGGCATCGACGCCGGTCCCGTCAGTTCTTCACCGTGGTCCGGCACGCTTTCGGTAGGCACCACGGGTATCAGCGTCGGCGCGGCGTACCAGGAATCGCCGCACTGGTCCACGTCTGCGAGCATGGGCGGTTTTTACATCGACCCGACATTAAGCGCAGGTGGAGAAACCTATGGCATGGGTATCCGTCTGCTGTCCGGCATGCTGACGGAAAACTGGCGGCCCTGGGCGGGCAGCGGGTTCTTCCTGAGCACAGGGCTGCTGTTCAATGGCAACCGCCTGTCCCTGCGACCCCGGACTGTCACCGGAAATTACGCATTCGCGACGCCTGCGACGGCAACGTTCCATCCGGTGGATCCTTTTCTCGGGCTGGGCTGGGACCATCCGTTTGCTGGTGGCCGGTGGACCTTTCACGCGCTCGTCGGCGCAGCGTGGCAAGGGCGCACTGCCATCGACGTGCAAATGGGAACTGATCCCTACGCGCTGCAGGCGCATCAGAGTGAGAAAACCAGTTTGCAGACGGCTTTGGGATGGCGCTGGTTGCCGGTCATGCAGATCGGCGTGCGCTATCACTTCTGAAGGAGAAGAACGTGAAAAAACGTATTCTGTTTCTCGCCATCATGGGTGCGACGCTGTCTTTTCCCCAGATGGCATCCGCCATTGTGGCGTACACGCCAAACAACTCGGTGGCGGTCGGCAACAACACCAGCGCGGTGGGTAATAATGATGTGGCCATCGGCGGTGACACCAATGCCAACGGATCGAACAATGTTGTCATTAACGGCTCGATCCCGTATTCGTCCGCTACACTGAACGAGGAAGGGACGACGGCACAGAGCACATCCAATGTCGGCGGCAGTGGCGCGTCTGGTTCTTCTGGCTCATCGGGCACGGCTGTCAACGAGAATGAGTCGGCAACGGCGTATGGAAGCGGTGCCACCGTATATCAGTCGGGGTCTGCTCCTTACTCGCCAGGAACCGCCATCGGCAGTAATGCCACCACTAATGGAACGGTCGCCATCGGCTTCGGGTCACGGTCCGGCAGCACTGATGCTGGCACCGGTTCCAATGTACCAACGGACAACACGGTCATCAACGGTACAGCTTCCTCTTCTTCGTCCAGCAATCCGGCTTCCGGAAACGTGGCGATCGGGAACGAAAGTTATGCGTCTGGCAACCAGAACATTGCCGAAGGCGAGAATGCCTATGCCGTCGGCGACGGGAGCATTGCGATGGGACCGGACGCCACCGCAGGATCGGGCGCGGCCAGCGACCCATCCACCGCCGTAGGCACGGGCGCCACCGCAACGGGGACGGACTCGGAAGCATACGGCTATAACGCCACCGCGACCGGGGTCAACTCGGAAGCCCTGGGTACGAACGCCAGCACGGACCAGAGCAATTCCGTGGCGCTGGGCAGTGGCAGTACCGCCAATTCCGCACCCACGGCAACGGGAAGTGTCACCATTCGCGGAACCTCTTATGCGGTGGCCGGGGCGAATCCTGCAGGCACGGTCAGTGTCGGTTCTTCCGGGGCGAATGGCAGAACCGCCGAAACGCGCACGATTACCAACGTGGCAGCGGGACAGGTTTCCGCCACCAGCACCGATGCGGTCAACGGATCGGAACTGTATGCCACCAATCAGGCCATCGACAATCTGCAGACCACGCAGAGCAGTATCGGGGTGTTGCACTACACCACGCCCAACGGGTCCGCCAGCGCGACGCCAACGGGTACGGCGAGTGCCGGAACGGCATCGACGGGTCCGGTAACGATTTCCAACGTGGGTAATGGCACGATTGCCCAGGGCAGCACCACAGCGGCCAATGGCAACGATGTCTGGGCAGCCGAGCAACAGGCAAAACAGGAATTTTCCCTGACCTGTCATCGCCTGGGTAACGGCTCCGGCGACATTATCTGCGGGCGGGACGCCTCCGTGAATGGTCAAAACGCCATGGCCCAGGGGACGGACAGCGCGGCCAATGGGAATGAGGCAACTGCCTATGGCGCGGGCAGTCAGGCCATCGGAAATGATGCCGTCGCCGTGGGGCCGGACGCCACCGCACGCGGATACTCCACAACCGCCGTAGGCGATCATGCCCAGGCGCTGGCTCCCAACAGCACCGCCCTGGGGCAGGACGCGGTGGCCAACGGCAACGGTTCGGTAGCCTTGGGGTATGGCTCCGTCGCCAACCGCCCGGATGCAGTCTCGGTCGGCAATGCGGCTACAGGCATGGATCGTCAGATTACGAATGTTGCACCGGCCACACAGCCACACGACGCCGTAAACCTGCAACAGATGGATGATGCGCTGAAAGGTATTGGCAACGATGCGCAAGCGATTGCGGATAAAGTGGGTTCCGTGGATGCCTCGCTGGCGGCATCTTCGGCGGAAGCGGCGGCGGGCAAACACAAAAACACGATTGCCGGAGCTACGGCGGAGTACAACGGTCAGGCCAGCTTTGCATTTGCGTACCAGCATCGTTGGGAGAGCCATTGGGCGGGACTGATCACCGTGGGCAGCAATGGTCAGGCATCCAATACCACTGTTGCGGGTGCGGCAAGTTATAGCTGGTAAGTGCAGATCGCGGGATGCACCCAGCCAAGGGTTGCGCCCGGCGATGGGGCTGGGCGATCGCAACGACCCCCAGCTATACCCAGGTACAAGCCATCAGGAGCATTTATCATGACCACCGTCATCATTGCCGAGAAGCCGTCCATGGCCCGCGCGATCCGCGAGGGCTTAGGCCCCAGGGCCAGTCAATATGAAATCACCAATGCTTTTGGGCATATTCTTGAGCAGGTCGGGCCGGACGAGTACCTGCCGGATTCCGTGCCACGGACGGGCAAAGGAAAAAAGGTCTGGCGGATGGAAGATCTGCCGATCCTGCCCAGCCAGTGGATCAAGCATCCCAAGCGGGAGGCTGCAGCACAGCTCAAAAAAATTGGTCAGCTATTGAAGTCCGCCGGTGCCGTCATCAATGCGGGCGACCCCGACCGTGAGGGGCAACTGCTGATCGACGAAATTCTGGAGCACTACCACTACCGGGGCCGCATCCAGCGGGTGTGGCTGAAAGCACTAGACCGTGAGAACGTCCAGAAAGCATTTGCTGCGCTGGAGAGCAATGAGAAGTATCGCCCGCTGAAAGATGCTGCTGAGGCCCGCAGCCAGTCCGATTGGCTGGTGGGTATGAATCTTACACGGGCGGTAACCGTCCAGTCGGGAGATCTCTTCTCGGTTGGCCGAGTCCAGACACCGACGCTGGCTCTGGTGGTGCAACGGGATCTGACGATCGAGAACTTTCGGCCTACGGACTATTATGAGGTCATAGCGCAATGCCAGCACCGCAACGGCGCCTTTCTGGCAAAGTGGGAGCCCCGAGGCACGGACGGACCGGGTTTTGACCCGGATGGCCGTCTGATCGACCGCAGACTGGCAGACGCCGTCGCGGCCAAGGCTACTGGCCAGGGTCGAGTGACCAGTTTTGAGGCGAAGGAACAGAAACAGTCCGCACCCTTGCCATTTAGCCTGTCCGCGCTGCAAAAGGTAGCGTCCAGTCGTTTTGGAATGTCGGCGCAGCAGGTTCTCGATACCTGCCAGGCCCTCTACGAAAAAAAGATCACCACCTACCCCCGCACGGACTGCCGCTATCTGCCCGAGGAACAACTGGCAGACGCCCCGAAGATTCTCCAGGCGCTACCCATACCGGAGTCCGTCCGTGGTCTGATGAACTTTCAGCAGAAACACGCGGCCTGGAATAACAAAAAGATCACGGCACACAACGCCATCATCCCCACGGGAGAACGTCCATCCGGGCTTTCAGAAGCCGAATCCAGACTCTTTGAGATCATCTGGAAATCCTATGTGGCCCTGTTCCTGCCGGAATACCGGTACAAGGCCCTCTCTGCACTTGTGGAGATCGGTGGAGAGACCTGGAAGGCCACTGGCCGACAGGACCTCGATCCAGGCTGGAAACGGCTCTATGGCAACGGGGCGATTTCCGAAGGCGAGGAGGGCGAGGAAGAGGAGACGGCTGCTCCTCTGCCGACGATGAGCCAGGGTGATCCAGTGCAGGGCATGGGTGGTCAGGTCCAGGCAAAGCAAACGAAGCCACCGGCGCGCTTTACAGACGGTTCGTTGATTGATGCCATGAGCAACATTCACAAGTTTGTCACCGATCCGGAAGCCCGTGCCAAACTCAAGGAAACGTCCGGGCTGGGTACGGAGGCGACGCGGGCCAGCGTTATCGAAACGCTGTTGAAGCGGGATTATCTGCTGAAAAAGGGTAAGCAGTTGATCTCGACGGCTAAGGGCCGTGCGCTGATCGCCTATCTGGAGAAACGGGGGCTGGGCGAGTTTGCGGATCCAGTCACCACGGCGCGCTGGGAAGATCTGCTCTCGGCTGTGGCCGAGGGCCGGATACCGGCGGACAAGTTTCTGTCTGCTGTGGTGGACAGTGTCAAGACAGCGACCGCCGCCATGAAGGCAGGAGGTACCGGGATTGCGAGTACCGGAAAGACCAGTCGAAACGGCAAGGGACGCGGAAAGGTGGAAAAGTCCCTGTCCTGCCCGATCTGCAAGGGCGAGGCTACGGTCCGGCGTCTGGAATCCAAAAACAAAAAGGGGGTGTATTTCTGGTCCTGCTCGAATCGGGAGGCTCACCCGTTGCTGGCGGATGATAAAGGCAAACCTGGCAAACCCTTCGGAGCCAGAGCGTGACCGGCCTGCTCATTCTCGCGCGGCCTCATGTGTCGCTGCTGGACGGGCCGCGTCTCGCCTGGTGGCTGACTCACCATGCCGGTATCCAGGGCGCGACTTTCCCGGTGGATCCCGCTTATGCCCGGCATACGGCCTGGTCCCGCTTGCTGGGCCTTTACGGGCGTGTCGCGGGCGGGCACCGGATGGTTGCCCTGGACACGGAGTCCCCTTTCGGTCTGCGTTCGCTGGCGAAGGCACTGAAGCATGGGCAGACCGTCGTGTTGTTTCCCCAGGGGACCGGGCTGCAGTTTGGTCCGGACCGCCCTGACCGTCCGGGGCTGCAGTGGCTCCTGGACCGGACCTATCCCCGGATAGAGTCAGTCAGGATGGGGCATCCCATTTTCGTCGAGCGAAGCACGGAGGAAATGTGCCATGCGTAGGATGTCGAATCTCGCTTTCAATCAGGACTTCCCTGTCGCGTCGGGGAGGAGCGGCCTCAAGGCGGAAAGCCCGGTCGTTCTTGGCCGGGACCTGGAGAATCCTTTCGACGTGGACGCCGTAGGCGTCTGGCTGGAGGACATTCCGGGCATCCCCCTGGGGTGGTTGTATCGCAAGGACAGCAACCGGCCCGTGGTGCTCCAGGCTTTGGATCGGGGGGCAACGATTCAGGGTCGGATCGTCTTGCGTCCCAGTTCTGTCACCCGGCAGCAACGGCAGAAGGCCGTGCTCTTCTGGCTCTGAGGTTTGGATGCAGAAAAAAGCGCTGGCGATTCTCAACAACCCCGCCCGGTCTCTACCGTTGCTGTTCACCGTTTACGGCATGGACACGGACGAACAGATCTCTGACTGGCTGGCAGCGAGTCTCGGCGATGACGCGGAAATGCTGGTTAAAAAGCTGTTGGTGGAAGGCTTTTATCATTCGCGGGAGCGGGACCTGATGGACTACGCGCGTCGCCGCATTTTGGAGGAATATCCGGATGTCTGCGACTAAACCATCAGGCCCACCGCAGTCTATCCCGCCGCGTGCATTGCGGTCGGATGTGCCTGGCGGAACGATGTGGGTTCCCCGTTGGAAGTGGGTGGGACGGCTTTTCGGCCGTGAGGTACGGCTTCCGCCGACTGTCTGTGTGACGAAAGCCACGCCCAATGCGGAAACCGTTTCGCCGGACATGGTCGGTATGGCTTTGCCGAAAGTGGAACCCACGGCAGTGAGCCCGTCTGTGGATGTTAACCCCAAGAAAAGGCCAGAGTCCTTTGGAGAGTGGGCCAAACCGTTGTTAGCCATTCTGGGCGTGTTGGCGGTGATCTGGGGTCTGGGAGTGTCCTTTGGCTATGTGTTGGCGAAGGAAGGAACTCCCTCCTGGATGTCTGACGGCAGTGTCGGCGGTGTGGTGGGCGCGTTCCTCATGGCCCCCTCTGGTGCCTTGTTGTTATTGCTGGCAGCGCTGGGCTGCTTTGTTCAGGCAGTGGATGACGAGGAGCCCCGGCGTATTTGGCAAGTGGCTGGCTGGGGACTGATCGCTCTGTTTCTGCTCGTACTGTATAGCGGGTTTTTGCGATGAGCGAGAAGCGCTCCGAAACCTCGGTATCGGGCAAGTCTTTCGTTCGTGGGCGCACGATTGAGGACGAAGAGCGTCATGGTCGTCCGCAGGCCGCGCGGGTCGTGCGCCGGATTACGGCGGAAAGACGGTCCGTTTCCGGGTCCCGTGGTGCGGGCTCCGCTGCCCACGCTCTTTTTGGGCGTAAACCGATCAAGCCTGCACCGCAAGGAGCTCCGGACAAGGTGGCTGCCCGCAGGGTGACGGTGAAGGTGAATTATGCGCCGGCCCGCAAGCAGGGCCAGTGGGCGGCACATGGGAGCTATCTGGAGCGGGAGGGCGCCCAGAAGGAAGATGAGCGGGGGCAGGGATTTGATGCCAAAAATGAGGAAGTCTCTCTTGCCTCACGCCTAAACGAGTGGCAGATGGCGGGTGATCCCCGCCTGTTCAAGGTCGTTCTGTCTCCCGAGGATGGCGACCGTCTGGCGATCCGCGAGTACACCCGAGAATACATGGCCCGGCTGGCCCCCCATCTGAGTGAACACTCGGAGCGGATAGAGTGGGCGGCCATCGAGCATTACAACACGGGGCATCCCCATGTCCATCTACTGATCCGTGGCAACAACAATCTGCAGATCGCGCCGGAGATGATCCGGATGGGAATGCGGGATCTGGCCTCCGGTCTGGTGACGGAGCGCCTGGGCTACCGCTCGCCGGAGGAAATCCGGCGCGCTCGGGAAAAACAGGTGGATGCCCGCAAACTTACGTCCCTGGATCGGGAGATCGAGCGGATGGCAAAGCCGTTGGGGGAGGGTAGGTCTTTTCTGGCGGAACGGGTAGCAAAGCCCCAAGACCGGGGCTATGCCGATCAGCGATTACGGATGCAGCGCCTGGAATCGCTGGAGCGGTTGGGGCTTGCGGAAAAGATGGGCTCGTCCACCTGGGTACTGGATGCTGGCTGGACCAAGGGACTACGCGAGCTGGAAGTGCTACAGACTCGGTCGAAGATGGTGTCCCAGGCTCGCGCTTTGATGACGGATCCGCGTTGCCCGCCCCAGGTCACGAAAATCCGGCCGGGTGAGCGCCTGGTGGGCCGGGTATTGGGTACCGGACTGGATGAGAAATTTGACCGCAGTTACGTCCTGATCGAGGGTACGGATTACCGGGCGCATATCGTGTATCAGAATGCGGGAATCGAAAAAGCCCGCGCTGCCCAAAACCTGCAATTGCGGCATCTGGTCGCCATCGAAGGTAAGGCGTTCGCGAAGGATGGCAAGACCATCGCCTATACCCGCGTAGAAGATTATGGGCTGGTGATTCCGGACAAGCCCGCGCCTGTCCCAATCCCCGACAAGGCCCTCGACGACGCCCTTGATGCCGATCAGCAGCCAGCCAAGGAGGCCAGCACGGGTTTTCAGCGGTATTGGCACGAGCAGCTACTGGAACGGGCGCGTCGCCGGGCGCAGGAAAAGCAACGGGAAGAGCAGAAAAAGCAGGAAGCCGACAGGCAGGCGCGAGAAGCAGTACCGGAACGTCCCGACAGGTCTGGCATCAGGCCCAAGAAATCGGGTCCGGGCCTGGATGATGTGGATCTGGAATAACACCGGGGTACCGATCCCCTTTTGGGCTGGCTATACCAAGACAGTCAATCCATCTGAGAGGACTTCATGCCTACGGTATATGGACAGGTAAAGCTGGTTGGTCAGTATGCGGAGCGCATCGAGACGGAAGCTGCTGAAAAGCGCGTCTCGAAGGCCGCGTTGTTGTCCGAGTATGCCTTGCGCGGGATCGAGGCCGCGGATTCGGGCAAAGACAGTGAATGGGCGAGTCTGGAACGCCGCCTCTCGGCGACGTTACTCGCGACGCGCGGGGAAGTGGAAGCCGTACAGGCGGGGCTGGATACCCTGACGGCCATGTTCGATCTCTTTGTGAAACTCATGCTCCTGCATTTGCCGGAACCACTACTGGATGAGGCTGAGGCGCTCCAGTCATCGGCCTTGACCCGCTATGAGCGGTTTCTGAAGCAGGTGGCAGGCAGTGGTTTTGATGGAGACCGTCCCCAGGCGTTGCGGAAAATCGCCAGATTACTGGAGGTGCGTGTCCATGGCGGGGATGACGATGAGTAATCCTGTGGCCGGCATCCACTCCATTGACAAAGCCAGGGCGGAATCCCACTCCCGGCTGGTTGAACAGATGCGCCGGATTCTGGGGGAGACGATTTGCGCGGTGTTTGAGGACCCACAAGCAGTCGAAATCATGCTCAATGACGATGGCCGGGTGTTGGTCGAACGACATGGGGAAGGCATCACGGAGTTGACCCGGATGCCCCCTCAGAAGGCGCTGAACTTCCTGGCGCTCATGGCGGATTACCGCCAAACGGTGGTCGGGCGAGAGCGCCCCATCGTAGAGGGGGCCATGCCGCCGGAGTTCCGGCGCTCCCGCTTTGCGGGGTGCATCCCGTCCCTGACGCCCATGCCTACTTTTTCCATCCGGTTGCCTACAACCAAGATTTTTTCGCTGGACGACTATGAGCGAGTCGGGATTCTCACATCCGAGCAAAAAGCGCGACTGGTGGCAGCCATTGAGCAACGCAGGAACATTCTGGTGAGTGGTGGTACGGGCTCGGGCAAGACGACTCTGCTCAATGCCCTGTCTGATCATATCGCCACGATCTCCGGGCTGGATCAGCGCGTTGTCATCATCGAAGACACGCGCGAGGTCGTCTGTCAGGCACCCAACACGGTACAGATGCTGACGGATCTGGACGCGGGTATCGACATGACCCGACTCCTGAAACTCACGTTGCGGTACCGCCCTGACCGCATTCTGGTCGGCGAGGTTCGGGACGGTGCGGCGCTCGCGCTCCTGAAAGCCTGGAACACCGGCCATCCAGGTGGTCTGGCAACCCTGCACGCCAACAGTCCGGAAGCAGCGCTCATTCGCCTCGACCAGCTTTGCCAGGAGGCCGGTGTGCCTTCACAACGGGACCTGATTCAGGAAGCGGTGAATGTGGTGGTGCAGATTGCCCGTGATGCCTCCCATCCGGCTGGTCGCCGCATTACGGCGATCTGGGAGGGAGGCGAGCGATGAAACCGTACCGCCTGGAACCCATCGTGGATTTGCGCACAGGCATTGTCATCGGGCACGAACTCCTGGCCGGGGCGCAGGTCTGCCCACACTGGAATGAATGCGAGTGGCGGGACTGGTACGTCTTTCTGGCAGAGGAAATTCCGAAGTTGCTGGAAGCGACGGATGGGGGACTTTTTGTGAATGTGGATGGGGATCAGGTTCTGGACGAACAGATTTACCGGTCCTTATGTTCCATGCGGGATCATGCCTGTCGAATCGTTGTGGAGTGGACTGAACACCACTTCCATGAGGAAAACCTGGTGACCATTCTGGCGAAGTTCAATTTTTTGAAAGGACTGGGGTTCTCTCTGGCAATAGACGACGTGGGCGCTGGAGTGGATGGACTGGGAAGAGCCGAAGCGGTGAAAGCCAGCTTCTGCAAGATCGATGGCCCCTATTTTCAGGCCATCCGTAACCGGGGTCCGGAGTATCTGAACGATCTTTGCCAACCTCTCTCGTATGGAAATTCCCGCATCATCGTGGAATGGATCGAGACGGAGGCCGATTACCGTCTGGCCCTGGCTGCCGGGGCGCATCTGGGGCAAGGATATTTTTGGCGTGTATAGCCTTACACGGCTTTGACCGGAGGAAATGATCATGTGGTATGCCGTAACATCCAAGCCTTTGGCCATGGTGCTTTCGGGCGCGCTACTGGCAAATATGACGGTGGCGGGGACAGGATTTTTTGCTACCGCACCCGTTTTGCACGTGGCAACCGATCCCACAGTGACGTTAAAGCTGCCGCAGCCAGTCGCCGTGCAGTCGCAGCCTAAACAGCCTAAATGCGCCCCGCAAGGTTTTCCGGCTGCCTTTTATCAGCCTGTCTCGCTGCCTTCGCGGTTTCGATACTCCGAGCGCGGAGCCTTGACGTATCTGGCCCATGCGCTGCACATCCATGTGCAGTTCACCGGCCCGGATTACGCCATGATTGGCGAGCACATTCCTTACAATCATCCTGCACCGGCCACCAAGTTGCTGTTGCGAATCCTCAATATCCCCTACATCCAGGGAACATTCGTGCTCATGGGAGACCGGATGCTCATCGTTCACAACACGCCGATGGACGATAAAGGTGCGGCACATCCATAGCGGTCCTGGGAGGAGGGATGGTTTCGTGCGGCGATTCCCTACCCCGGAAATGGGCTACCGATCGCCTTTTCGCCTGGCTATACCCCATTAGCCGATCTGGCTGGAGCGTGTCGGAATGGTCCTGTTCGCGCGCTTCTGGATTCTGGGACCAACCTTCTTGCAAGAGGAACAACGTATGAATCAGGGTATCGCAAAGCAGCACAAGGGTGGTTCGGCTCTCCGCCGCAACTGGCAGGTTCTGGCGGGTATGGGCCTGACGCTTCTGGGCACCACTGTCGCCATGGCCGCCAGTGGTGGCCCTTTCGGGAGCATCAGCAATTTCATTCAGACGAACTTCATGCCTGCCATCGGATCTATCGGTGTCGCCGGTGGCATTGGTTACGGCGCCATCCACGCCTTCAAACATGATTATGGCAAAGCGGCAGTGGGTATTGGGACTGCTGCGGGCGGCGGTTTCATCATTTCACAGTACGGCTGGTTCGGGCAGCAGGCGGGCATTTCGGCTGCGGTCATTGGCCAGCACGCAGGGCTCATTGCCACGCTGGCTCACGGCCTGGGCCTCTGAGGAGCAAGCACGCAAAGGAGGACGACGATGGACGGCACGCGGCAGGTACGGTTGTACCAAAGTCTCGTCCGTCCCCATCTCGTGATGGGGGCGGAGCGCACGGCGACGATGTACAACGCCGTGTTTGCGATGGTGGTGTATTTCCTCACCATGTCCATTCCAGGAATCATCGTGGCGGTGTCGTTGTTCATTCTGGTGCAGGCAGTCCTGATGCGCCTGGCAAAATCAGATGCGCAGATGATCGGCCTGGTGCAACGCGCCCGAAAGTACCAGACCTTTTACGGAGACGCGGCCACCCTGGACGCGAAGTACCGGGAGATTCCCCAGTCGCAAACCACGGCACCCACGACCAAACTGCTTTCCATGCTGAGTCGCAAAGGAACGAAACATGCTTAACGTCAAGGAGTTCCGCAGCCAGGATCTGGCACTGCCCGATCTGCTCAACCCTGCCATTCTGGTGGGGGAAATCTCGGTACTGGGCAAGCCCTGCGCGGTATTGCTGAACAAGGACGGCTCTTTTCTGTCCAGTCTGCGCTTTTCCGGCCCCGATCTGGAAAGCCTGTCGTATGCTGCGACCAACCGGGTATCCGCCATTTTTAATGCCGCACTGATTCGACTCGGCGCGGGCTGGGCGATCCACGACAGTGCCATCCGGGTTCCGGCGGATGGTTACATCGACGAAGATCGTCTGTTTTTTTCTGACCCTGTATCCGCCCTGATCGACGCCGAGCGACGTTTGCAGTTTGAGAAGGAGGGTATGCATTTTCTGTCCCGCTATTATCTGGATTTTACCTGGCAGACACCGCCGGAATCCGAGGTAACTGCAGGCCAAATGTTTGTCGAATCCAAAAAGGATATTCAGCGGGATACTTTTGACATCCTGCTCAAGAAATTCGAGGATTCCCTGGCGTCTGTCACCGGTCTGCTGCAACAGCGGTTCCTGTTGATGCCGCTGGATGCCAGAGGGGTGCTCACCCACTACCACGAGTGCCTGACAGGCCGGACCCACGGGGTCAACCCTCCGGAAATCCCCGCCTATCTGGACGTGCTCCTGGGCCATCATGATTTCGTGGGTGGGCTGGAGCCGTCTCTGGACGGCGAGCACCTGGAGGTCGTGACGGTTACGGGCTACCCGGACCGTACCCGTCCGGAAATGCTGGAAGCCTTGCACAACCTGCCTTTCCCACTCCGGTATACCACCCGGTTTATTCTCCAGGACCAGATGGAATCCAAAAAATTGGTGGAGAAGTACCGGGAGAAATGGTCCAGCTCCAAGTTCAGTTTGCGCCAGTACCTGTCCGCCGCGATGGACAAGGGACATATTGACCAAAGCAAGGCAGACCAGTTCAAGGCGGGCATGGAGCAGGAGACGGTGCTGGCGGACGCCGACATATCCAGTGGCGTGGTGCGACTGGGCTATTTCACGACTACCGTCGTCCTGCGTGGAGCCGATGCCAAGGTGCTGGAAGATCGTGCCCGCATCGTGATGAACCTTTTGGGCAACGCCAATTTCATCGCCAAACGCGAGACCGTGAATGTGGTGGAGGCCTTCCTAGGCAGTCTGCCCGGACATACTTGGGAAAACGTGCGCCGACCCATCCTCAGCAGCCTGAATTTCGTCGATCTTGCGCCCAAGACCTCCGTATGGGCGGGAGATGCGGACTGTCCCAGTCCCCTTATGAAGCAGGACGGCATAAGGGCGGCGTGCCTGACCTATGCCAAGACTTCCGGCAGTACGCCGTTCCGCTTCAATCTGCATGTGTCGGACGTGGGACATAGCATCATTCTGGGGCCTACGGGTGCGGGCAAATCCAGCGTGCTCGGACTGCTGGCCGCGCAGTGGCTCCGCTATCGCGAGGCCCGTGTCATCGCTTTTGACAAGGGCCGTTCGCTTTTTGCTCTGACCGGGGCCGTAGGCGGACAACATTATGATCTGGGGGGCGAGCACAGCCGCCTGACCGTTGCTCCGCTGGTCCATTCGGACGAGCCGAGGGAACGGGTATTTGCGGAAGAATGGCTGGAAAGTCTGGCCGTCCTGCAAGGAGTGGTCGTAACAGCCAAAGAGCGGACGATCATCCACCAGGCCATCGAGGGCCTGTCCCAGGAGCAGGGACGGTCCATTACCGATGCGGTTTCCCTCCTGCAGGACGAGCGCCTGAAGCAGGCGATCGGTGTGTATACCGGAACAGGAAAATACGCCGACCTGTTGGATGCCCGCGAAGATGGACTGGATCTGTCGAGCCGCTTCCTCACCTTCGAGATGGACAGCTTGCCTCAGGGGGATTCGGCCAAGGGGATTGTCGTGCCGGTCCTTCTGTATCTTTTTCATCGCATCGAAACCCTGCTGGACGGTCGTCCCACGCTGATCGTGCTGGATGAAGCCTGGACTCTGCTGGATAACCCGCTTTTTCTCGCCAAGATCCGGGAGTGGCTCAAGGTTCTGCGCAAAAAGAATGCGGCGGTGATTTTCGCCACCCAGTCCTTGGCGGACCTGATCGGTAGTCCGTTGCTGCCGGTGTTGCAGGAGAGTTGTCCGACCAAAATTTTTCTGCCGAACGTGGAGGCCGGTTCCGCGTCTCTGCTTCCCATGTACACGGCCTTCGGGTTGGCGGATAAGCAGATCGAGATTTTGCAGACCGCGACACCCAAGCAGGATTACTACATCAGCAGCCCTCTGGGGCAGCGCCTGGTCTCTTTTGCCATGGGGCCGGTGGCGTTGGCGTTTTGCGCCATCTCGGATCCCCGCGACGTGAAGCGGGTAGCCGAGTTGCGGGACCAGCATGGGCCGACCTGGCCCGTCCAGTGGCTGCAGGAGCGGCTGCCAGAGAATGTCCGGGGGAGCTGGGTGGATTATTTGAACGACCTATACCAGACGTTACACTTGGCAAGGTTTTGACCTCAAAAAAATGAGGGGCCTGCCGATCCCCTTTCCCGTTGGCTATACCCTCCCAGAATCTTCATTTCTGGGAGGGAACCCGCCGTGAAACAAACCCCGTTGGTGAAACGCAGTATTGTTGTTGTAATGCTGACTCTAGTCCCGTTGGCCCCACTGCCCGCCCTGGCCAGCGGGGAAATTGCGGGTGCTACGTTTCCTGAGCAAATCGTGCAAGAGATCACCGCCACTTCACAGCTTGCCAGGCAGGCGCAGGAGGTGGAAACGCAGATCGAGCAGTACCAGAATATGGTACAAAACATGGTCAACATCCCGTCCTCGCTGATGGGCCAGATGCAGGGGTCGTTTGATCAGCTCATTAATCTGGCGAATCAGGCGCAGTCCTTGTCCACGCAGGCCCAAAACATCGCCAGCCAGTCCCAGAATCTGAATACCAACGCTGCCAGCAGTTCGGAAATGGAAAATTACATCCAGAACTATCAGCAGATCAGCCAGAATCTCTCCAGCAGCATCGACAATGCCCTGCAGCAGGCAAACCTGAATCCCTCGAACTATGCGACGGTCGCCCAGGCGCAGCAGGCGGTGTCACAAGCGTTACAGAATCCGGGGAGTCGGAACGCCTTGCTCCAGGCAGGCGCCGAAGTTGGGCAGTCGGAATTGACCCAGTTGGCGCAATTGCAGCAGACCGTCTCCGCGCAGACGAGTTTGCAGGCGTCCATTGCGAAAACGCATCTGGCGGCGCAGAACGCCCAGAATGAGGCCACGCAGCAGCTCAACAACGATTTGAACGGCACTGGTCAAGCCGTTACCTACGGCAATCCGAGTTTCGGGTGGCTGAACTGACGAGACAATCCGCGCTATGGGTAACGGGGGCTGGATGGCCCGGTCCCCTTTTTCCGGGAGATTTTTTATGAAGAAGCATTTTGTAGTGGTCGGCTTGTTGACCTTGGCGTTGGCAGGATGTGGGCACAGACCGGTCTATACCCAGGCGTACTATGCCAAGCATCCAAAAGCGGAGGAGAAGGCGCAGGCGTACTGCCAGGATCACAAGAAGGTGTCACGCTACCGAGAGGCCAACTGTCAGGCAGCCGACAATGCCGAGCTGATTTATGGCACCGGCAAAAAGCCGACTAAACCAGTTACCTATGGCAGGCCGAACTTTGGCTGGCTGAACTGAGGAGAAAAATCCGATGCGTGCCAGACTGTCTGTCCTTCTGCCGGTTTTGCTCGGGCTGATGCTACTGGGATTTGCTATTCCCGCGGATGCGGCGACCGGAACCGTCTCCCCCTTTGTTACTGCATTCAGCAATGTGGTAACGAGCTGGTACACGACCATTCTGTCCGTTTCCGAGGATATCTTCTATGCGCTTTTTGGCATCGACTTTGTCTATCTCGTGGCGCAATGGCTAATCGGTGGGAAGGATGTTCATGAGATTTTCACGTCATTCCTCAAGAAGCTCATGACCATCGGATTTTTTTACACGGTGCTGCTGAACAGTCAGGAACTGCTGAAATGGGTATATCAGGGGTTCCAGAATACCGGTGAACAGGCGGGAGGAACGCAGAGTGTTACGGTTACGTCCATATTCAATACCCTGATGCAGGTTTGGACGGCTCTGCTCCAAGGGCCACATGCAGCGCAAAGCCACGGATGGCTTTACGACGTTACGCATATAGGCACGGCGGCCTTGAGCGATGTGCTGGGAATCATGCTGGGCGGTATCACGGCGCTCATTGTTTTGCTCATCGTGGTTTATGTCGTTATCGAGTTCTTTGCGGTCAAGATGGAAGCGCTGCTGGTGGGATCCGTGGGTGCTTTGATGCTGGGTTTTTCTGGCAGCCGCTGGACGGTCCAGTATGCCGAGGGATTCTTCAAGTACGCGGTGTCGGTAGGGGTGCGGCTATTGGTGCTGACCCTATGGCTCGGATTTGTTCAGACCCAGCTTGGGAACAGCGTTACCACCATTCTCGATATTGCCTCGCAGAATGGAACAAGCACAGTCGGACTGTTTGAAGGGTACGGCGAAATCCTGATTTTCTTTCTGCTGCTTGGATGGCTGACCAAAAAGCTGCCTGGCATTGCTAGTAGCGTTCTGACCGGTTCTTCCACTCTTTCCGGCGGCGACCTGGTCGCGGCAGGTGCTGCCGCAGCCGCCGTAGGTGTGGCCGCTGTTGCGACGGGCGGCGCGGCCCTTGCTGCGGGTGCCGGGTCGGGAGCGGCGGGCGCCATGACGGGTGCCCAGGCGGCGGCGATGGACGCAGGAGCAAGTGGCGCAGCGGGGTCCATGAGTGGGGCCGCCAGTGGTGCGGCAGGCGCAACGGGTGATATGGGAGGCGCTGGCGGCGCCATGCCTGGCGCTGCGGACGCCGCTACCGCCAATGCGGTGCAGGCACCTCCGCCACCGCCCAGGGGTGGATCAGGCGCGGGATCGGGTGAAGCATCCAATGCGGTGCAGGCACCCAATGCTCAAGCTGGGAATGGACAGGAGAAGAAAGGGGGGGTTGCCGGGACGATGGAAACGTTCCGTGAGCACCACAAAAATTTCACGGATTTGCATAAAGCGGCAGAAACGATGCTATCACCTGGAGAGGCTGACACCAGCGGCGTGCAGGCCCAGGGCGGCGGCCTGAAGCATAGCGAATGAGTTTGACGAGACAATCCGCGCTAAGGGTAAGGGGCCGGTGGTCCCGTTGATTTGGAGGTCGTGTGATGAAGAAAGCTATCGTGTGGTTCTTTGTGGTGGGATACTGCCTGTTGCCGGTCTGGCTGAAGATTCCGGTGATCGGCGAGTATCTGGCCGTGTTCTTCGTGTTCTTCCCTGTGTTGTTTTTTGCCGTGGTGTATGTGCCGTTTATATACCTTCCGAACAGCACCTATGAGCCGTCCAGTTTCAAACAACACTGTGATGCCCGCGACAAGGAACACGCTGAACGGCAGAAAGCCGAACGTCGTCGAGTAGAAGCCTTGGCGAGGTCGGATTGGCGCTTTGATCATGGGCGAATGTATCACAGTCGGGATCATTGGGACTGATACCCCAAGCGGAAAACCTTGCGCATGGTAAGGACATTCCTTACCATATAGGCGTAACAGTCTCGCGAGGTTTTTCAATGATTACGAGCAAGTTGACCAGCAAGGCACAAACCACCATCCCTCAGTCGGTTCGATTGGCATTGCACGTCCAGGAGGGTGATGAAATCGCCTACCATATTGAAGACGGTCGGGTGATCTTGACAAAGGCGAAGTCCAGGATGGATGAGGATCCCTTCGCGGTCTTCTCGGAATGGGATAGTGACGCGGACAGGCAAGCGTATGGGCAACTGTAAAGCCTGGGACGTGGTGAAGGTGCCTTTTCCTTACACGAACCGCCCGGTGCAACAGTATCGCCCTGCCTTGGTCATTGCGACCATCGATGGCAGCGACTCGCCACATCTGCTGTGGGTGCTCATGATCACCAGTGCGGAAAACCGGGGATGGGCTGGCGATGTCAGTATTTCCGATCTCGATAGCGCAGGATTGCCGGTACCATCCGTGGTACGCACGGTAAAGATCGCGACGATCGATCAGGATATGGCGGAGACGCTTGGGCATTTGTCCTTGCCAGATCGCCAGCAGGTCGCGGACATGGTTCGCAAACACCTTGTTGTGGCTGGGATGTAAGAATACCTACGGAGGACATTTGAAGCATGCTGTATATCGAACCACATGCTGGACCTGCTCCTATCATTCAGATCATCCGGCAGGCCAAACGGGAAATCGACGTTGGTGTCTATTACCTCTCGGACCGCCCCATTCTGAATGTCCTGCGGGCTGCACGGAAGCGGGGCGTGGACGTGCGCGTCATCATCGAAGGCAAGCCCTATGGCATGAAGCCGTGGCAGGTGAAAAAGGAAGAGCGGGCGATTCAGGCGACGGGGGCAACATTGCATCTGGCGCCATACCGCTTCACCAGCCCTTTGCAGGGTGCAAGCCACGGCGACCAGTACGCCTTTTACCACGCCAAATACCTTTGCAACGGGCACGAGTGCGAGATTGGCACGGCCAACTTCGACTGGTCGGCCTTTCATCGTAACCGGGAGTATTTGTATGTCACGAAGAATTCTGCCGTGGTCCAGGCGGCGCACGCTGTTTTTGTGGCAGACTGGAACAATCAGCGAGCGTCAGCCTTTGCGCACCGTGTGCTGGTTTTGTCGCCTGGCACTTCAGCGGTGCAACTGCTGCAAGTGATCAACCAACCTGGGCCGATTGATGTGGAGAGCGAAGAATTGGGACCGTACCGCCTCATCCTGGATGCCTTGGCGACCAAAGGCCGTGATTTGCGCATGATTCTGCCGTCTAGTATCAGCGAAAAAGACAAGCAGGACGTGCAATACCTGCGTGCTCATGGCTGTCAGATTCGGTTGATGCCGAAAAAACCTTTGTACATGCACGCAAAGATGATTGCGGGGAGTCGTCTTGCGTTCATTGGTTCTGAGAATTTCACCCAAACCAGCTTGCAGGCCAACCGGGAAATGGGATTGATACTCAACGGGACCGACATTGGTAAGCTACAAGGACGGTTTGATCGAGATTGGGGAAGGTCTTCTCCAACGAGCGGCTGACTAACGTCTAGCTCTCTTTTCACGGGTAATAAAGTTTGCTCTTGACTGAGAAACAGCCGAAACTAATTCGATTGACCGTTACCGACCCATATGCGACATTCGCGTGGATTCAGAAATAAGGACTCGAAACTATTTGCTATCATACGCGACGCATCCACAGATCTCCCGTAACCAAAAAGTAATATATTCTAATCTAGCTCTGGCGAAAACCGATTTGTTTGGTTTATTCAGGAAAGAAACATGGAGCGGCCGCATTAAGTTCTTCTGCAATTCGACCAAGATCTGGATTTATTTCAGTAGTACGCTGAGAAATTACAACCCCGTGGAGCTGGGCTCGCATTTCGTCCCAGCGCTCGCGAAGCACTTGCCAGTTGTGCTCGTCGTAGGTTCCACGAAAGATCACCGGGCGAATTTCGATCCTCGGGACATCCTGGTTTTGTTCATGAACTTCGGGTTTATATTGATCAAGCATTTCCTCCCATAGGCTGCCTATCCTGTCAACACGACCAATCTGCTGCTCGACCACGCCGGGATTCCACTCCGGATGCAGCAATACAACCGTGCGGCATGCCTTGTGCAGATTGAGTCCTTCTCGGCCAACCAGTGATTGTGCGACCAGTACCTTGGGATTTGCATGCTTTCGATTAAAGGCTAATCGCAAAAAACGACGCGTTACGGGTTTGGTTTCCCCATACATCAATCGGGCGTAGTCTCCCTCGGGGTTCGAGAATTCCTCGTCGAGTCGTTCCCGGAAAAGTTGTTCCAAGTTACTCTCGCCAACCGTTTCCTCTTCGCCGCGGCCCATCACGGCGACCACCAGCTCGGCAAAGGCATGAGCGTAATCGGCTGCATTTGCATGCTCAAACGAGTCGCCCATCAGCTCGTGTAGGGCACGCGCCACAAGGATCAAAACACTATCTTCTGCTGTGTTGGAAGATTCTGCACTTATGAAGGCATCAAATAGCGCTCCGACATGCTGTGCTGGCGGGTTTTGCTTGAAGCCCAGCGCGATGTTTTCAATGAGGCGCTCCCGCAGTTGGCGACGCCGGTTTTCGAGCGTTTTATACTGCTTGTCAAGTGCTTGGTCGAGTGCGTTCCGATCCAGAAATTCAGTCCCCCGCAATTGGCAGTGTGCGACTTGGATGGCCGGCCAATCGTGATCCTGCACCTTGGATTGTGGCCAAGGTTTCTTGGCATCGAGGCAGCGCAGCATCTCCCTGGCATTGAGCAGTCGTACGAGAGCCCACATCGGGCGGGTGAAACGCCCGAACACCAGCACCTTCTCACCGCGCTGGCACACGGCCTCGATCTCACGTACTGCAGCGATAATGGCCGGATGGTCGTAGAGTGCCGCATCTTCTTCGGTTTTCTCGAACGGTCTGACCAAGACATCGCGCCACCATTGGCCGCGTTGTTCGCGCTTTTCATCAGGCTTCTCCGTTGCTAGGCACTTGCCTTCGGCTTGCATGTCGGATTGCTGGACTACGCAATCTTCTTCGCGCTGTCGGCGGTCATCGCTTTCATCTTCTTTCACCTGGTCGATCAGCGCGGCGATGCCGTGGCCATTCCCTAAGGTTAGGCGCAGGCGCTGGGCAATTGGGTCATCCGTATGTCGGCAGACGAATGACAGAGCTTCCGCCGCACACACGGCTTGCTTCCATTGCGGCTTCAAGTGCGTCGCTTCGATCGCGATCTCCCGCTCCTGCCGGTAAGCGTGGTTGCTTTCACCAGACAATTTTCGAAACTGCTGGATGGCCTTCTCCTGCCGCTTGTCGCGGCGCAGAAGAAACGGTTGCAACGCTGTCTCGAACGCACTGGCCGCTTGCTTGTAAACAGTGCGCGCTGCTTCATCATGCGGGCGCAGCCGGACCGCGCTGACGGCATCCTTGTAGGCATCAATGGCCTTTTTCGCGATATTACAAGTGTTCTGATCGAGTTGCAGCCGTTCCAGCATCTGAGTCCATTGCGAGGCGTCGAGTTCCACGGGCGTTGCGGTAAGCCCTAGGCGGCGCGCATCCTTTGCATGTAACACGACCTTATCCAGTGACCTGTTGAGCATGCTCTCCGTCCCTCGGCTTTTGTGCGCCTCGTCGATGATGATGAGGTCGAAAACTCCCAACCCCAATCCGACCGCATGTTCGAGCGAGGGGCGAAGGTTTGAGTTGCTGCTGTATTCAGCAGCAACGAGTGCGCCAGGCCAAGGTGTGTTTTTAACCAGTGATTGGAGAAGGGTCCGGGCAGCGTGGTTTTCTGTTATTTCGTTGATGATGCTCTGCGCCGCGTTGCAGACCCATTCACCGCCCAGGTTGCGGTAGTTGCGGAAGCCACGCGGAAAACGTTCTTCTTGGCACTTCCTCCATTGCGCGTAGAGTTGAGGAAGCAAAGCCCAGCGCCAAGGGTCGCTGTTCTCACCGAGTCGCCAATTCGTGAAGGCATGGGAGATTACAATCGTCGGCTCGTTGAACCATGGTTTGGGATCACCCGGGTTTTCCCAAGCCTTGAGGTATTGCCAAAGGCTGCGCAGCAAGGGCGGCGCATTGATGATGCCCACCTGTCGCAACTCTTCCCCCCACTGGAAACCCAGTCCTGGCGGCACCAGAATGGCCACCCTGCCTCCAGCCTCCATGACGGCGCGTGCAGCGCTTGCCGCGATGCGCGTCTTCCCCATGCCGACCTCATCGGCGACAATCACGCCATTTTTTGGTAAGCGCTTGGCAATCGCTTTAAGACTCGCCCTCTGGCCTTCATTGAGCTTGATCGCACTGCTATTCGCCAATTGACGCAAGGATTCGGCGACGCACTCCCAACCACGAAACGATGCATTCATAGCGACCCTCCCAACTTGCCGCGATCTGCAACCCGCCAGCTTTCCCCGATCCTGCGCAGGGTGTCTTCGTATCGTTTCCCCTCTTCCGTTGCGCTGCTTTCGGCAAAGGCTGGACGGAATGGGGGCTGGACTAGCGCGTGGAGCGGATTGAGAACGAGAGTTTCCCGGAAAAAAGCTACTGGTACACTGTCCTTGGCTTGCGTCAGCGTTTGCTCAAGTCGCGCGCACCAAAGGGGCCAGTCACGCACATCGAGAGCAGTCTGCCTCGCGGCGATGTTTTCGATGAACTCCATCATCTGGCGGATCGGCGAGCTTGCATGAGCCGCTACGGTCGTTGCTCCTGCGCCATTGCCTTTCGTGGGGCGGTCCTCGTCGCCTTCGCTCACTGCCTCCCGATCCTCTTCGGGCGGCAGTGGGAAGTCGGCCAGTTGCCACCATGCTTCGTCGATGTCCATGGGACGCAAGGGTGTGGCTGCGATGCGCCCAAAGGCATCGACTACGGGAATTTGTGCCGTGCGGGTCGCTCCCTCGGATTGCCACCGAATGGTGACCTGGCGCGGCTGACTCCCGCACCATCGAAAACCGCCCTGAGTCCTCTCACAGGGATTATCGCTCATGTCCAGCACATCGACCGCGCATGATGGATCGGGCGCCACGTCGGTTTGCAGCTCGGTCCCTTTACCGCCTTCATGCCAAAGCAGCCACGCAATAGGCGGGGCGAGATAGATCGCCTCACCCGGCACGAATTCACCGCCGACTTGCAGTTGGTCGGCGGCCTCTAATTTATTTTCGAACTGGATGGGCAGCAGGTTGGTGACCACGTACGGCTCACTATCGTCTCCGGCGGGTATCCAATACAACCGCTTCGGCGCGAACACGACCCCCGCTTCGAGATTGCCTCCATGAGGGTCCATTTGCTTGGCAAATCCAGCAGGGGTCAGATTGCCTGAGCCCAGATAAATCCATGGGCTGCTGCAGTTGTTGGAACCTTCTTTACAATTTGCGCTGAACAGAAACTTCGCATGCAGACTGCGCTGGGCGTTATCGCCAAAGATCGAGTCAGGCACCGCTGCGGGTCGGATGGTAAACCCCGCTTTACACAACGCCGCATGTCCTGCTGCAACGCCCTGACAGGCTTGCGGATTGACGAATAGATCAATTTCTGGCCATTTAGTTAGCAACTTTTCATTGATCAATGCATCCCGGATTTGCAATGGAGTATTGGGTGCCGAATGCGTAGCACCGCTACCCTCGTAAAACCCCGAGCCCATGGAGAGGTAATTGCGTCGCACGTTACCGTAAGCGGCAACTTTTTTGGGAAGTTGCTCCAACAACGACGCATTGCGGTTGTCGAAGAAGCGTTGGTTGCCAGGTGCGGGCTTTTTGCACGTTTCGAGCCACAGCTCCACTTCCTGCCGCACTGTCTTACCCCTTTCGTTGGCATTGAACAGCCGTACATCGAAATAGTCTTGTAGCCACGTTAGTAAATTCCACGCAGCGGCAATGTCCGCACAGTCTTGATCTTGTTTAGCAAGCGTTTCGCTGTCCACCTCGATGCGCCAGATGAGATCAAGGCTTTCTTCGAGTGTTTGCCACGTCCAGTTGCCCGTCGAAACCAGCAAGCGCATCCGCCATCGGCCCGGGCTTACCTGGTGCCGGTAACCTAGGAGTGCGACCTTGGCGTGCAGCAACCGGAACGGTTTGTCATTCAGACGCTTCAAGGGCAGATGGGCGACCCCTGGCGCAGCCAGAAAGGAAATAGATGGGTTGATTGGATCGAGCATTACCGCTAGCGCGACGAAACCCTGAGCTTCCCGTTGGTTTTTGGAGAGCCGGGTGAAACGCTCGGCGGCATCGTTCAGAAACTGGGCATCACCCGAGTAGCCACAAACCCAGCCAAACGCGCCAACATAGTCATCCGGGGCGTCAAAGTGCTGCGCCAACGAAGGCCGAGTTTTCAAGGGGTTGCTCCTGCTCGTGCCTCATTTCCTTCTGGCTTAGTCTTCAGCCAAGCGTCGAGCTCTCCGTTGATATCGAGGTTGAACAGGTAGAGATTACGAACGCGATACGAAATGCCGTCGGGCAGCGATAGATTACCTGCTAGAAAGCTTTCCTCATCTGCGTCATCTTCACCGGGCTGTACTAGGCGGCCGCGAAAGACAGGACCAGGCTTGATGTCATCCCCGACCAAGCGCAGCACTTGGCTATCCCGCTTCACCAAAGCTCGCAGCAGGGAAGAGGAATCATCTTGGGTGCATTCGCTGCAGAAGGCTTGGGCCTCCGGGTTGCGATATTTGAGAGCAAGGTACGCGCTGGCAGCAGCCTTGAGCTTGTCGATGTCTCTTTTCAAGGTGTCGGGCAATCCTTTCTGTAAAGACAAGCAGGGGATGCCGCTCTGGTTGCCAAGATGGGCTTCCACGGCGTCGATAATATCCAACGCGGTCTTGCGAGCCACAAAGAATACTGCTCCTGCACGTAGGTCGCTCCAATGTTGCTTGGCAATTTGATTTGGGCGGTTCTGCCATGTGGGTTCCGTTGCAAGGTTGTTACGCAGGCTTTCCACCCAGGCAAGGGCATTGCGGCGTCGTTCCCTGTATTCTGGTGATTCTTGGCCACCTTGCAACAGCCGCTCGCGGAGTAGCGATTTTGCGTCCTCGGACAAGGGCGTGAGAGGCGAAAGAGCATTCCCGAGCGTTTCCGTAGCGACCCGCGAATCCCCTTGGACCCATTTGACCAAGTGGTTGAGTACAGTTCCGTTATAGGGGCGAAACTCCCTTGTGGCAGCTTGAACAAATGCTTGCCCCGAATCGGAACAGGAAAACGCATTGAACAGACTGCTGTCCGTCCGCACAAAACCCAGCGCAGGCAGTGCCTGGCCGACTGCCATACGCATCGGTTGGACCACATAAAAATTACGTTGTCGAACCTTTTTAAAGGACCAGTCGGTTTTCCCTTGTAGCTTGATGCGCCCGCGCAGGCGCAGCTCTCTTTGCCAGCCGTTACTCTCGAACGCATGCCGACAGGCCAGCGCTTCGATGGCATTGGCCGCCTCGATATTTGTAACGCGAAATCCTTCGTTACGGGCTTGTTCCGCCACGGCGATACCCAGCGTGGTCAATAGCAGCTGCTTGCCGTACCACACGCCGGCCAAGCCGGGGACGGCCAGATTATTGAAGGCCCGCACCGTAGACCCCAGCCCCAGCGTGCGATTACGGCGGGTTCGCGGCAGAGATTCCGGGCCAAGCAAACCCCATTCCATATCCATAGATGTCTCCACAGCAATTTAGAAACTGTTCACAAATTACTAAGAAATCGGTTTGCTTTTATAATTCTCGCGTTATTGATAACCGCATCGTTGGTAAGCGGCGTACGCGGTGAAGTTCCTGTGTAGATTCCAAACCACAACAAACCTTCGGGGTGCGCCAAAAAAGCTGGTGCACCAGAAAGGCCGGGGGCACCCTGAATGGAAATGACGCAGTGATTCTCCGTTTCAACAGATATTAATCCTGCGATACCATCGTTGACTTTACGAAGTATACCGTTATCGTCTGGCTCGTAATCAAGAAATGATATCAAAGCTGGATCTAGGACGCTTATATTATCCTGCAACATATCTTTCTCAAAATCCAAGGCAGGACCTTCATAATTGGCAATCGGAATTGCCATTATGTCGTGAAAATCATCAATGATCATATTGGAATATCTGTCTTGACGGATCTCTATCAGCAATTCAGCATTGCTTGTGACGCGACCTGGACAGCTTTTGGCTACCTCTGGGTGGACACCCGTCCAAACGCTTAGACCTTCATCTCTTTGGTCAATGGCATGACCAACTGTACACATGAAAACCCGATTCTTCGACTGAATCATTGTGCCAAAAATAGGTGACATCAAGACACCATCTCTTTGAAAGTAAATCTGCACAATATATTTCGCAACATCCTTCGCCTTGATTGCCACTAAGAGATCCTCAATCCTGATTGTATCGCTATCACTAGAAACCTATTTTACGAAATTTGTCCCTGCTTTTGTCTCGAAATATCTTTTCTAGATATCCCATCACGACAGACCTATATGCAAAAGGCCGAAATCGATGCCTCCTTACCAAAACCGCAACATCCCCAGGTGCAAGCCCTTCCATTCTCTTAGCTGCCTCTCGGATAGCAACCTGCTCCTCATCGGTCCCATTGTCTACTCCCATTGTCTTCAGGGTAGCCGCAATCAACTGAACACGTTGGTCCAAGGTCAACGGCCGGAACTCCACCTGAAGGTCGAATCGCCGCAGGACAGCAGGATCGAGCCCCTCCTTTCGATTGGTCGCGCAGATCATGACACCAGGATGCTGCTCCATGCGCTGGAGCAATTCATTCACCTGAGTGACTTCCCAGTGTCTATCGGCATTGGCCCGATTCTGTAGTATGCTATCCACTTCATCAAGAAACAGAATGCTGTCTTGATCCGTTTCCGCGAACATCTGAGCAATCTTTTGCTCGGTCTCACCCACCAGGGGGCCGAGGATGTCCGCAGCGGTGTACATCTTCAGTGGTCGATCCAGATGCTCAGCCAGGTATCGGGCAAAGGCGGTCTTGCCGGTCCCGGGCACACCGTAAAAGAGCATCCGGATTTCGCCGTGCTGCTCCACCCCCCGAACGATTTCCTGCAAGTCATGGTCGGCGTTGATGTAGCTCAGGTTGTAATGCTCCGGCAGCTTGTTGCTCTGCTTCGCCACCTTCCGACCATTGCGCAGCATCTGGTCCAGGACGTTGGCGTTTTCTTGAGGGTCCTGGGTATGTACCAGCTCCAAAACCCTTGCCGCGCGCTCAATGTAGCCAGGGACCAGGTGCGGGTCACGGGCCGCAGTATCAATCCACTCGGGCGTGACCGGTAGCTTCCCTAGGTGACGGGCAAAGATCCGCCGTCGCACCGCCTTGGGGGGCGCTTCCAGCTCCATTTCCCAAGTAAAACGTCGGCGATAGGCGGGGTCCACCCCATCAATGGCGTTGGCAATCCAGATGGCCGGGAGAGGGTTTTCCTCCAGCAGGCGATTGGTCCAAGCCTTATTTCGGGTTTCTTGCTTGCCACCCAAGAAGCTCCAGAGGGAGGGGGAGGGAAAGACGTCCTCAATCTCGTCAAAGAGGGCCAGGGTCCGTTTCTGGCGCTGCAGGGTCTTCTGCATCACTGCGTAGGCACCGAGGCGGTCAGGGCCGGAAAGGGGATCCCCATCCTCGTCGGTGATTTTGACCTCATGGAGTTCACAACCCAGTTCCGCCGCCAATACCCGCGCCAGTTCGGTTTTTCCTGTGCCAGGGGCACCGTAGAGCAGGACATTGACACCAACGCGACCGGTCTTGACCGATTGGCGGAGAATATTCTGCAACAGAGACAAATCGGCCCCCAGGTGGGAAAAGTCTGCCAGAGTCAGGGTTGCCGCCGGGGGCTTGCCGTAAAAGGTGCGAAACAGGTCTTCGGGCTTTCGGTGCCTCTGTAAGAGCAGATTCGTCAGGTGTTCGGGCAATGTAATGGCATAGTCGCCCCGGCACTTCACAAGGCGGGCGCTAGGCAAGGCGGCGCTCGGCGCTAATGCCACTCGGACATCTTGCCGGGATTTTCCCAACATGAAGGCGATCAGGTTTTCCAGTTGGGGGGCGGGTATGTCGCAGAGATAGGAAAAGAGACCGTCCAAAATGGAATACTGTTGGACCAGAGCGCCCAAGCCAAGGATCGCCTTCTCTACATCCCGGAGCTTTAGGCGTTCACCCAACCACTCGATGTTAATGGCTAGAGGCCCGTAGATGGCCGGGTGTGCAGGTATTGCATCCAAGCGTTGCAGGAGAGCTTTCTTGATTCGTTTTTTCTTGAAATCGCCCAGGGGGCCTATGGGCATCTCCAGCAGGTCCCCCAGTGCCTCACTGAGAAAGAAAAATAGTCGCCCTGGATTCTTGTCTTGGCTCAGGAAGTAGAAAGCCCGCACCGCAAGGAAGGAAACCAAGGCCGCGTAGGGGTCACCGCTACGCGCCTTACCATTCCAAGGCTGGACTAGGCCGCCGATGCTGGCTTGCGATGCTTTCATGGGTATGCTCCGTGGACGTATGAGACTATAATAGCTCAACTATGCGTCATTTTTTGACGTTTAAAAACATCAGAAAAGACAACCATCTAGGAGACGCAACCCTCATGGCGGACACGTTTTTGCGGCGTTCGAAGATAATTGAGCTACTTTCCGAGAAGGCTGGTAGAAAAATCAGTGTGTTAGAGATACAAAAAAGACTTAAATCTGCCGGTATCGAGGCGACCGTGCGGACCTTACAGCGTGATTTTATTGCGCTTTCTGCCGATGGACGAATCCGCGCCGATGGAAAAAAACCGCAGGGGTGGCTGTGGGTGGCGAACGAAAGTTGGCCGGATGCTCTGCGCCCTAATTTGCATACCGCTCTTGCGTTATATCTAACTCGAGAACAGCTAAGCCGACTGCTTCCGGCCAGCTCGTTGGCCAGTTTGAGCCCGTTGATGACGGCAGCCGAAAGGGTTCTGGAAGAAGCCAATAATCCAGGCTCCTTGGGTAGCTGGATGCAGCGCATCGTCGTCTTGCCTTGGGGACCGCCTATGCAGCCACCGGTCATAGACCAAACTATCCACGAGGCCGTCACTGCAGCCGTGTTGGAGGGGCGCCAGCTGCAGATCAGTTACCTGAAATTGGGGGCTAAGCGGGCAGAGAATAGGCGGGTGAATCCCTTAGGACTGATTTATCGGGAACAGGTGCTTTATCTAGTGGCCTTGCCTGCCGCAAATACTGATGACTTTGTGTGGGGTGGGGAAGAGGAGGATGGCGATCTTGAAGGCGCAGAAGGGCCTCAAAGCGATATTGAAGTGGATTGGGATGATATTCGCATCTTGGCCTTACATCGGATCCGAGACGCAAAGATTTTAGATGTCTCCCGAATCGATCCCCCTGGTTTTAACCTCCAGGCATATAGCCGCTTTGCATTTAGTGACGAGGGAAGCGATGAGATTCTTCTTCAGTTTCGTATCAAAATCTCCGTAGGACTTCATTTGGAGGAGACACCATTGAGTCATGATCAGATCATAAAAAAGGGCAGAACTTGGATGACCGTCACGGCGACCGTTCAAGACAACTGGCAACTTCGCTGGTGGTTACAGAGTTTTGGAAGCACTATTGAGGTGATTGCTCCTAGATTCTTACGACTGGAGTTTGTGGATATGGCCAAGGATCTTGGCGGATATTATCTCAGGGGACGGTAATCTATTTTCCCAAGGAGCTTTATTTCCTCTATTTTATGAGTCCGCTCATCTTCGTCTATTATTCTAGTAAAGTATTCCCCGGTACTAATGGGAATATTGCGCAGATTAGTTCCCTCACTACGTATCGCAGATCCATAATCAAGGGAGTTTTCTGACAAAACAAATGGGAACTTGCTTAAATCTCCGTCTATATCTCTCTCTTTTACGATTCCATACCAATGTCCAGGCATGATCCTGTTGTCATTGTCTAGGATACATTGAAGCCAGAAACTAAATTCTGTATCTCGTGGATTGTTGCTACACCCTACATCAATAGCAGTAATTATGACGAAGCGTTGATTTTTGTTTTCTTCCATTAGTAGATACTCTATAAAACTAGTTCATTCTAAAATAACCAAAAGGGTTGACCTTTTAAAAAGAGAAACATACCGTCCCGAGCGTCCGTTCCTGGCCGATCACGGTCTTACGTAGTTCCCTGCCTAAAGCTATCAACTTTTTCTTTCAACATCTTACTGTATGCGGATTTGTCCTTCGAATGATGGCAGCGTCTATGACAGTTTGGACAAAGCGCGGCAGCATTGTTGATGGTGTCGCTACCCCCCTCAGCTAGCGGTTTTATGTGATGGACTTCCAGATAGGGAGAGCCGTCAGGCATCTCAAATGGTGAAGCCACGTCACATGCTTCGCAATGTCCGTCAGCTCGGCGTTTAACATATTCAACCACCCACGGGCTTCGCTCATATTGAGTAGTAACAACAGACCTTCTACCGGGCTTTTGCTCACCCCTCGCTGCTCGCTTAAGTAACTCGTCATCACTTAACCGACGAGCTTGCGCGAGTTTGGCTTGATAGGGCGCTTCGATCGTGTCCTTATCCAGTACTGATTCCGGAGACACCAGCTTGACTGGAAACATCCAAACCACCCGGTTGTTTCCACTGCTATCGGGTTGATGATCCTCGTATGGCGAACCCGACAGTTTCACTTCACCACAATATGTGTACTCGCGAAGGCGATAGACCTCGAAAAGAAATATGTGAACACCATTTACGCCAGATTCTGCGAGCGTACGGTTCTGCATGAAAGATAGGCTCTGATCACCCTCTTGCCCCATGCCTGTGTAGTGGAGAACATCATCATCCCAGCGATCATCATAAATCGAGGTGACATGGTTCGATACGATCACTAGAGAGTTGGTGGTTTTTGCCCTTCGCATGCCTCCCTGTGGTCCGCATTTGAAAATCTCACATAACGTATTATTGTCTATGACTTGGCCCAACTTTAGATCTGGATCAAACTTCACCGAATTTTTCCTGTAGGTGCGCCGCAATAGGAATGTCAGCAGGAGCAAGCTGGTAATTCATAAGGTCGGCCAAGGGTACCCAAATGGCTTTGTCATGTACTGACAATGTTAAATCTTCATTGAGCAAATCGGCGCTCATCGCAACCAGATTGATAGCGCCATGTTGATAGTGATATTTGCTGGTAACAATCTCTTCTCCAACGACTGAGCTGACACCAAGCTCTTCCCTTAGTTCTCGTTGGAGACACTCCTGCAGTGATTCCCCTTCTTCAACCTTGCCACCAGGAAATTCCCAGAAGCCCGCGAGTTTTTGGTCAGACGCTCGCCTGGTAAGCAGGACCTGTCTATTTTTCAAAACGATAGCTGCAGTAACTGTCTTCATCTTTTAATAAAACCAATTCCATCGGCATCCGTTCACGATTGCAAAGCGTACATTCCAATCAAGCGTGCAAGAAGACCGCTTCTGGCCGATACGCGCCATTCATCACCATGGAATATGCCGCAGATTCCCATCCTAAGCAAACTCCGGCTTGGGTGCCTGCTTTTCCATGGGCGTCAGCAACTCCGCCGCATCCTCGCTCGACCAGGCTGATGAGCTTGCCTAACTGGGCGGGCTTGATTGCCAGATATTCGGCCACCGCCTTGATGTCTTCCTTGATTTGCGCCTGCATGGAATCAATCCCCTCCCGGCGCGTGATGATGTCCTCTATGGCCTCGCGAGCCTTTTGGTTGCTGATCCTTATGCGTTACGCCGTTGCCGATCCCGCAATATTATTACCACAGCGGATGGATCTCGTGGGACGGAAGTGAACTTGGTTCTGTGGCACCATGGCCCATCGACCACTAGGCTTGATGATCCCCCGTTCACTGGGACTGATTTTGATTGATAGATTGGTGCTTGGTGATTGCATTGCACCAAGTTTTGTCTGCTTGCGACAATCTATCCGTTGCCCCCTTCCGATCCTCTTTTCCGCTGGCTATACCAGAACAGCAGCGGATTTTGAGAGGGTTTACGCATGGCAGAGAAAGAAACAGACGCCCGCTATCTGGCCGCCCGGCGGGAATGGCTGGAACGCTATGGCGACTATATCGCGCAGGCCAAAAACTGGCGCCTGGCCGCACTGGCGTCTATCGGGATTTCCGCCTTGTTCGGTGCGGGAATGATTTACGAGGCCGACCGGGTGCATGTCGTGCCGTATGTGGTGGAGGTCAATCATCTGGGACAGGCCGTGCATCTTGCCCAGGAAGTTCAAGCCGGGACCTATGACCTGCCCGTGGTGCGGCATGTCATCGCCCACTGGGTGCGGGACGTGCGGGAACGCCTGCCCGTGGTTGCCGCAGAAAAGCAAATCTACAAATCTACCTACGGCCTGGTGGGAAACAAGGAAAACGAGCGGCTCACCGCCTATTTTGAGCATCACAACCCTTATTCCAATTTCACGAAGAATGACGGTGGGCGGACCGTAGACATCACCTCTGTTCTGCCCGTGGGCACGGTGACGACCAAGGGGGGCACCATGCAGGTGCAGTGGACCGAAACCCAATATGGGGCCAGTGGTTCCATCAAGTGGCGGAAGAACTATGAGGGCAGCGTGACCTATCGGGTTCAGCCACCGTCCAGTAACCCCGCCGTACTCAAAGTCGACCCCTTCGGCATTTTCATTACGTCTTTCACCTGGAATGCGATTCCGTAAAGGAGAATCCTCATGCGCAGCAACGTGTTTATCCGCGCGGCCATAGCCGCCGCTATTCTGGGGTTCAGCGGGACATCCTTTGCGGGTGTCGTCACCTCCCCGGTGCCGGGAGGAATTCCCGGCAAGGTGTCTGCGGCCACCGGACCCCACACCCAGGTGCCTGCCATCCATCAAGCGAATGTGCAGGCAGCCGGCACGACAGGAACGGCCTCGCTTTCGCCCGAGTCGTCCGCCGAGATCTGGCAGAAAGCCATTGCCACCCCTCCACAGGGGCGGATCTCGGCACGGTCCAAAACGGCCATGGAAAAGGCGTTGGTGGCGGCCTATGAAGCGGGCAAGACGCAAAATCTTCCGCCCATCGCCGGGACCAATGGTGAAGTGCTTTACGCCTACGGACAGTCTTTGCCGACGCTGGTGACGGCCCCGCTACACACGTCTCTCATCGTGCTGCGGGCCGGGATGCGGAATCCCAAAGCCGTTGGTCTGTCGCCAGCATATTGGCAGCTCACTCCCCTCACGGCGGGCAACCAGCCGGAGATGGCCATCACGCCGCGCTTTGGGGGCCTGCACGGGAATCTGGTGGTTACCGGCACTTCAGCCGCAGGCAAGCCCCTCAATTATGTGGTTGAGGTGACTTCCGATGCGACACGCTATACGCCGATGATCGGGTTTTATTACCCGGACGACATCATTCGCACCTGGAAGCAGGAAGATGCAGCGGATCAAGCAATCCATCAGAAAGTAAATCGGGAGACGGTCGCGGTTCTGCCGTCGATCAACGCTGCCGATCTGGATTTCCACTGGACGATGCACTGCTCGGGCGGTGGCTGGTTCAGCAGCAGCGATTGTGGATCAATCATGCCGGAGCGCGTATTCGACGACGGGAAGCAGACCTTCATCCAGTTCAAGCCCGGCCAGGGCAGCCGGGGCGGGATTCCGTCCGTTCTGGCGGAAAACGCGGCGGGGCAAAACGCCATCATCAATACCACGTTCCGGGATGGGTACTACATCGTGGACGGAGTCCCCCACAAGATTCTCCTGCTGGCCGGCAAAGGCAGTAACGGGAAGGTAGTCAAGCTCGTCCACGAGCACAACTGAGGAGGGCGTCATGGCAGATGACAAGATTCCCATGGGGGAAGAGTCGGCCAAAAAGGTCAAAGGTTCCCTGATTCCGGACAAGAACACCCTGGGCGCGCATCTCAAGTCTGGGAAAATTCTGGCTTACGCCGTGGCGGGCGCGGTAGGTGTGGGAGTGGTCGGGTTCGCGGCCATTGACCTGTTCCATGGTTTCGGCTCTTCCTCTGGCCCCGCCAAGGAAACCGTGCATCAGGCGCCCGCTATTCGTCCACAATCGAAGCCGGTAGCCATCCAGGAGCCAGGCGCAAAAACGCAGTCGGTGAAGACTCCTGCACGCTCGGGGCCGGGCACAGCCCCATTGAGTACGGGGCCAGCTACACAGCCCACGGTACAGGCACAACCCAGCCCACAGGTGGCCGCGTTTGAGCAGGCCATCCAAGGGCAGGGGGGAAAGGGCGAATCTGCCGCGGGCTGGGGTGGCAGCGCCCGGACAACTCCTGCTGCAGCAGCGGTATCGGGGACATCAGAGCCCACGAATGCGCTGACCCTGGAAAAGTCCATTGCGGAGATGACCGGCAAAAACAGGCAGCAAGGGGTATACAGTACCCATCTGGTCCGGCGCGAAGTGAGTCCGTATGAATTGCTCCAGGGCACGGTGATTCCCGGTATTCTGGAAACGGGCATCAAGTCGGACATCGCCGGACAGGTCACGGCAGTCGTGGCCCATCCGGTGTACAACAGCCTGAATGCCTCGACGGTCCTGATTCCGGCAGGCAGCAGACTCGTTGGCACCTACCACAGCGGAGCGGCCATGGGCCAGACACGGGTTGGCGTCCTGTGGAGCCGCATCGAATTTCCCGATGGAACCTATATCCGTCTGGGGTCCATGACAGGCGCGTCGCCACGCGGCTATGCGGGCTTCAAGGACCTCGTGAACAACCACACCTGGGAGATTTTCAAAAATGCCCTGCTGCTCTCCATCATTGACGTGGGCATGACGGTAGCGAGCCCTACGGGCAGCACCAGTCAGTCCGGGGTGGTGACGGGCAATGTGGCGTTGGTGGAAGGGGAACAGTCCCTGGCGCAGACCTTCGGGGAAGCCGAGGCACAACTGTTCCAGAAGTTCATCAACGTGTCCCCGACCCTCACCATCCGGCCCGGCTACGCCTTCAACGTCGTGGTTACCAAAGACCTGGTTTTCCCTGGCCCCTACCGGCATGGCGTGAATCTGGTCGGTACGGCGGCGCAGACAGCACCTGCCAAACCTTCGGAGCTGGACCCCTACATGGGAGGAGGGTCCGAATGAAAAGCCGCATCATTCCGCGTTTGCGGCGGGATCTGATGGCCGCGCAGTACCGTGAGGATGCCACCGTCCGGTCGGCGCGAGTCAGTCAGGAGCTGGTACGCCTGCCCATGGAAACCCTGCGGTCCATGGGGTTGCGACGGGCCAGCCGGCCCGTACCGGAACCCCCCTATGAGCCGTTTGCCATCGCGCTGACTCCCGAGGCGGCGACCAGGCTGGCGTCCTTGCCAGACGGCGTGAGTGTGTCTGCCATGGTGCAGGAAATGTTGCGTTCCTGACGAGACGCTCCGCGCAACCACAGAATGCTATACCCATTCACCGATCGAAGAGGAGGTTCAGCGATGGCGGTTTTCACAAAGAATGTCGTAGGCGGCTATGGCCAGACGGACGGGGAGGATGTTGGATGAAGCTCCTTGCATTTGCCAATCAGAAGGGCGGGGTGGGCAAGACCACGCTGGCCGTTCATATGGCGATCCATGCCCACAACATGGGGTTTCGGACGCTTTTGGTGGACCTCGACCAACAGGGCAGTGCCACCTTTCTGGCGACGGGGGATGGGGACCGCCACCAGACTATGGACGGCACGGTCCTGGATCTGTGGTATCCCGATCGGGAAATTCCGGTGCAGACATCCCCAATATTTGGCTTTGATTTTCTGCAGGCATCGGCGGGTCTGGACTCCGTTGACGATGATGCGGCGGCAGCTGTACTGGCCCTGCGTCGTCTGAACACCTTGGAAAAGGCGGGTGAGGGACCAGGAGCGTTCTATCACCTGGTGATCGTGGATTGTCCGCCAGCGCCGGGTGTGCGGCAGGTAGCGCCATTGCTGATAGCGGACAAGCACATTGCCCCGGTGACACCAGACGCCCTGGGTACACAGGGCCTGCTGTCCCTGGTTCAGACGTACACCGGACATATCCGGCCAGACAATCCCAAGCTGGAGTTCAAGGTGCTTATCAATCGCGTCAAGGCCAATTCCGCGACCAACCTGACGATTGCTGGCGCGTTGCTGGAAGGATTTCCCGACTGGGTGATGCCCCATCAGCTCTATGAGCGTGAGGATGTCCGAAAGGGACTACGCCTCGGCAAGCCTTATTGGGAAGCCTGCCGGGATGCGGCGCAGCGGGATGCCTGGTATCAGACCTTTGACAGTCTTTTGCAGGACGTGCCCGACGATGAGGGCAGCCCGGACAACCGGGAGGTCCCGGAACCGGATAACGCAGAGGAGATTCTGGCAAAGCAGCGCGAAGGGGGCGAACAATGAAAGAGTCCCTGTTGGGTGGATTGAATCTGGAAGCGGCCCGAGTGGCCCTGCAGGCGGCACCCCATACCGGCGCGGGCGCCCTGACAACGGTGCCGGCACTCTACCTGTCACTGGACGCCATTGAGCCGGACTCCGCCCAGCCCCGGCGGTTTACGCCAGAGGATGATCCCGATCTGGAGAATCTCGCGGAAAGCATCCTTCAGCATGGCGTCATCCAGCCCATTACGGTAGAGGCACGAGGGGCCGGCAGATACCAGATCGTCGCCGGCGAACGGCGTTGGCGGGCGGCGAAGATGGCGTTGGCGTCCAGTAATCCGTGTGCGCGGCGGGGCTACGATCTCGGACGCATCCCCGCCGTTATCGCGCAGTCGGAAAGCCCCACAGACCGGCTGGAAATGCAACTGGTGGAGAACCTGGCGCGAGCGGAGATGCGTAACGAGGATGTGGCCGTGGCGCTGCAAGCGTTACTGGATACGCTCCAGGTACGTCCTGCGGAGCTGGCCCGTCGCCTGGGGCGCTCGGCGTCCTGGTTGCGGGCCGTGCTGGTCCTGGGCAGCGAGGATGCCAAGGCGATCGCAGTGCGGATCGGCGTGGCGCTGGATAGCATCGGCATGAATGAAATGCAACGGTTGGTGGTCTGGAGGAACGATCCGGACAAGGCAAACCTGCTGGATGTTTTGGCTACCCGTATCGAGGAGGGGGCGATATTTTCCCGATCCTTGCTCAATGATCTGGAGGCACGGGTTACGCAAGAGAGGGAACAGCGGATTCTGTCAGCATCGGCGGAATCTCCGGAACCCCATGTCTGGGACAGTCACACTGGCCTGGCGGAACACTCGGTGATCGGCGGGGTCGGACCAACTCGTGACGGAAAGGGAATGCTCGTTGCGTATAGCCAGGAAGACGGCGGCCATCCAGGACCTGCGCTGGTCGGTGGCGAATGTGAGGAAGGGGAGAATGGTTACGGCGACACCACCGGAGGTAGTGGGCAGATGGGCGGTGGTGATGGAAAGGAAAATCCTGGGGTAAGTAGGGATCTGGATTCGATCTTGGGGCCAGCGCCTGTTCAGAAACCAGCTGATTCCGTGATGTTTTCCCTGCCCATGGAACTCGTTGAGCAGATATTCGGGCTGGTGAACGATCCCTGGACCGGCAGCCCAACACCGGCGCAGATCATTGACGCGATCCAGGCCATCCTGAGCGAGGTGGAAGAGCAGAGAGCAAAGTCGGTCCGTTCGGGGACTCTCACGATCCGCAGGTGAATGGCTGTAAGGGATGGACAGGCGTCATATCATCCGCGCCATAAAAAGCTATACCGTCCATCCCTCGCTATACCTCCACAGGTAGTCTGCAGGAGAGCACGATATGGCTTCACGGGGCAAGGAAGAAAAACGGGACTTTCGTCTGGAGGTGGCCGATCGTCTGATCCAGCAGATGGAGCAGGGCACGGCGCGGTGGCAACGGCCCTGGAAGCCCGGAGAAATTCTGCCGCCCGTGAATGCGGTGACCGGCAAGCCCTACCGTGGGGTGAATTATGAGAACCTGATGACCTTTTCGCCGGACCCGTCTGATCCCCGCTGGTGTACCTACAAACAGGCCCAGGAGAAAGGCTGGCAGGTGCGACAGGGTGCTTCCGGCTTGCCGCTGGAAGTCTGGAAGGAATACGAGCACAAGCGCACAGAGGAAGAAATCCGGCGACTGGAGGAACAGGGGGCGACGGACATCGAGCCGGCGGAGCGCCGTCTGGGTGTCCGGTATTACACCGTGTTTCACGCCTCGCAGATCGACGGTATCCTACCCCTTGAGCGTCCGGATCTGACCCATGTACTGGATGGCAAGACCGACGAACGGTTGCCGAAGCTGGCCGACGCCATGGGCGTCAACCTGCAGTACGGTGGCAGCCGGGCATTCTATCGTTCTGCTGAAGATCGGGTGCAGATGCCTCCCGTGGAATCGTTCGAGCGGGCCGTGGGCCACGACACCACGCTCTTGCACGAGCTTTCCCATGCAACCGGGCATGAAAAACGCCTGAACCGCGACTTGCGCAATGCTTTTGGCAGCGAAAAGTACGCGATCGAGGAACTGCGGGCCGAGATGTCGGCGGCCATGACAGCGGCGATCTTGGGGTTAGGCTTTGATCCCGCCGCTCAGGACCGGGAGGAGGGCCGGGAGGACTTAGCAGGCGGCAAGACCTTGGCAGATGGCACCACGGGCAATAGCGCCGCTTATCTCGCGAGCTGGCTCAAGGCCCTGCCGGAGAAAGATCGCAAGCAAACGATCATGCAGGCGATCAAGGATGCACAAGGCATCAGCGACTACCTGATCGAGCGGACACCAGAGATTGTGCAGGAGACAGAAGTCGAGAAAGCCTCTGCACTTTCCCGCGGGGGCTATGTGCAATACACCGATGAACTTGGAGAAACCCGTGAGGCGTTGATCCTCGGTCCTGTTGATCCTGGGCCGTCAGATATGTACCGAACACGTCCGATTTTGCGGTTGCACCACGAAGATGGAACTGACCGTTTACTCTTGGGCGGGGACGATCATTTCCCTGCGATCCTGATTCCGGAAAACCGCTGGGACCGGCATATTCCCAACGTCCTGCCGCCGGAAGCGATGGATGCCGTGGACCCAATCACGGAAGCCTATAAGCGCAATATAACCAGCGAACTCCGCAATGCCAGAGAAGAAGAAGTTTTGCAGGCGGTGGAACAGGCGTTGCGGAACAAGGCGCAAGAACCAGATGCCGACCTTGTGGCGCATCTGCAGACATACACGCAGATTCGCCGAGGCGAGCGCACTGATCTGCCTACAGTGGGGGATGACTGGCCGGGTGGACTACCTACGGGATTGGGCGGCGACCGCGTCGAGAATGCGCAACAGTTTTTGCGCAATGCCGCCGAACGTGACCCGCAACGTGCGGAACGCTGGGCGGCGGAACTGCGCGGCAACCCCCATGCTTATGCGGAAAAGGTGGGCTTTGGGGTTGCACCCGGCACGGGCGACATCCTTGAGGCCGACAACATCCGTGGGATTGCGACACAGATGGAAGAGGGTGTGAAGCGGGTGCGTAGCCCGCAGGTGGGTGATCTGGTGCGGTTTGATCCCACCAAGGCCATCCAGGAGCCGTATGCTGGCCGAGTGATTGCCAAGCTGGATACGACCAGCGGAGATCACCGTTATCATCTCCGTGCGGAGACCGGGCCTGATGAGGGCATGGAAGTCACGGTGTACGGGCTGGATGGCGCTTTCAGAATGATTGATCCGGCGCTTGCCTACGGTTTCGACTGGAACGCACCGGAACGCCTGGCGGCGGAAAAGGCGGCGGAGGCCCAGGTTGATCCCAAGGAACAGGCCATCATGGCCTACAACCGTTTTCACCAGGAATTGCCGGGGAACATGGACCGATTCATGGAGCGGATCGACCAACGATTTGATTCCCTGGACCCGACCAATTCCGATGCGTTTGCCAAGGCGATGCGAGACACCATGGTGGAGGCGGACAAGGTATTTGGAATTGTCACCATCGGTGAAGATCGGGGTTCATTCAAGCCTGAGCTCGAATTGAAAAAAGCGGGAGTGGAAGACACACGGAAACAGGAATTGCGGGACATCTGGAGGGACACGTCCGAGGCGCAAACCGCACGCTACCGTGCTTCTGTCGACGCCGCCCGTGAACGGGTGACGGAGCGCCTGAAAAAACAGGGCAAGGAAATCCTGAAAGAGTCTGAATCGGTTAGCACCCTGCAAGGGGTTAGCACCCTGCAAGGGCTTAGTCCCAGACAGGTCGTGATGGCCTCCTACTGGAAGCATGGGATTCTGGTCGACGACAAAAGCCCGACCGTGGACAAGATGGTCCAGGCTATTGAGGAGAAGGATCTGAAAACCCTGCTCCCCTGGATTGGTCACAACTCCCAGAATCCTGGTTCCGAAGAGGCATTCTCCCGGATTACCGGTGTCAGTTTGGGCAAAACCCAAAAAGAGCGGGTAGCGCACCTGGAAACGTGGGCCGGAGCGGATCGGGTTGCCGCTCTGAACCAGGAGGGAGCCGAAAAAGCCCGCCAAAAGGCCGAAGAGGCGCCCCGTAAGGCGCTGCGGCAGGCTTTCGACGCGCTTTCCTACTCCAAAATCCAGATATCTACCGAGACGGGCTCCAAGGTCGTCGACGGGCAACAGTACATTGAATGGAAGGCCGCCCATGGCTACACCCATGTCGGTGCCCATAAGAAGGGTGCCGTGGTGGAGCGATTCCTGGAAAACCCGCAGACCGATGAAACATCGCGGGTCAAGGACCGACGCTTTGGGGCGTTCTGCAAGGCGGTCCAGGCCCTGGAGCCGGGTGGCGACCTGATGAAGGCCATGGAGATAGCGAAAATCCCCCTGGATCTGCCAGAAAAGCCTTTGGAGAAAGCGCAGGAGGAACTGCCGGACTCCGCCGGAGCTGCCGACCGGCTGGTGAAGTCCCTGGAAGTTCTGGAACAGCACAGCCTCACCCTGCCACGACCAGACGGCACCTACAAGACCGTCAATGCCAGAAGGTATCTCGATGAAGGGGTTGCCAGAGGATTTACGCAGGCAGACACGACGGCCAATCCGTTGGCCTGGGTCAACCCCGAAACCTCGACTCGGCTGACGGTCCGCGACGATGCCCTTGCGGCAACGCTCAGAGCAGCGCAAGCCGTAGACCCGCAAATCGGGCGGGCCATTCGGTCCGTCGCACGACAAAAAACCGACCTGGAATGGGAGATGTAAAAATGGGAATGTTCGACCGGTTTTTCAGCAACACCGCAAAGCCTATCTGCAATCTGTTCATTGGAGCGTCACCGGATCATCTGATCCCGGTGGATGATCCGACGGGGCTGGGTGGCTATACGCTGGCCATCGACAAATTGATCCGGGAGGAAGCCGCGGATGTCATTTATTGCCATTCTGGTGATCCTGCCGACCTCTCCATGGTCCGGAAGGCCCTGGAATACCTGTCCATGATGGGCGGAGAAGTCGGCGTTGCCGAGCAGCTTCCTGATGCGGAAGTGGCAGCTATATTCGGCGTCGATGTCCGGACCTATCAGGGCACTGTCATTGATCCGCAAGGGGATGCGGCGGCTTTCCATGGGCACTGAGACTGCGCCAAGGAAACCGTGGGGCAATTTCCCGGACACCCTGCATACCCATCCCCCGCCAGCAATGGGCACCTAGCCGCGTGACCAAACACCATTCCCTACGCATTCCCAGGAGCATACCCACATGGCAGCACAGATAGACCAACTGTTTTCCTATGGACCTCTGGATGTTCTGAATATGCACGAAGAGAACAGCAAAGGTCTCCACGTTGTCCATGCAGACATGAGCACGACCGCCTTTATCCCGGAAGCCGATCCCTTGCACAAGGAAGTGCAGACGCTCATCGAAAAGAACCCTCATTCGCGCGGATTTGCGGCCAACCAGATTTATTCAAAGGTCGAGGCGCACGGTTTGTGGAATGCGCTTGAGCTGGACACCGATGGCGTGTGGTTTGGCCCGTCGCAACAAGTTGAACAACAGCAAAAAATTGAGATGGGAAATGATGGCTTGCCGGAGCCGGGAAAGCAGGATCTGGCCGTCGATCCTGAGATGAAAAAGGCCGCCAATCTGGAGAAGCCGGCAGTGGAGTCGCAGCAGCCGTGGCCGCAGGCCCCGGAGGCGAAGCCCCTTTTTCCTCAGGAGCCTCGCGCACCGGAAACGGAAAAACCCCCGAGTCGCCCATCATTCGCCAGACAAAAGCCTGTGCCCCTGCTGGCCCATAAAAACCGGCCACTGGTACTGGATCACGGCGATCATATTACCGTGACCCGGCGCGCCATGCTCGGCATTGGGCGCACAGCACAGGAAAAGCGCGAGCTGGCGGTAGGTACCGCACTGCAGGCCGCAGTTGAACGCTTCGGGCAGCCGGTGCATTTCACGGGCAATCCCGCCTTCCTGAAGCAGACGGCGGAGATGGCGGTAAACATGGGCATCAAGCTGGAGCCGGGTGATAAACAGGCGGCGGAAATCTACCAGAAAGCCTTAAAGGATCAGGAACAAAACCGGGCGCCACGCGGTAACGTCCTGGGTCCCGCACGGCAGCAACCGCAGAAGCAGCGCTCAGACGTGGAACTGGAGTGAGCCTTTCCGGACGCGCCACCGGCTCGTCCGTTTTTCCTGGATGCAAAGCTATACCCGGCATGGCTGGCTATACCTCATCAGGTAACCGCAATCTGATGAGGAGAAATGTCATGCCAGTACGAATGGTGCAACGCAACAATTTGGCGAACGCCTTTGTCGCCGTCAATGATGGCCCCACCAACGCGGCATTGACTGCCGCCAAAACGGAAATCGGCGAGGCCGTCTGGAAACAGGGACACACGCCGGAAGCAGAGAAAACCGTGCGCGAGACGCTGAAATCCCATAACGCCCGCTATGAGACCGAACTGTCCGGCAAGCTCACGGGAATCACGCTCGCTGAAACCGAAGCAAATGGCGAAAAATTTCAGAAGCTGCGCGTGACCCTGGAAAGTGGTGCGGACAAGACGATCCTGTCGGCGGATCTCAACAGTGAGTTCGCTCAGCGGCTCATCGCGAAGCTCGATCGGGCCAGTCAGGAACAGGCAGGCCAGATGGTCACCATCGGTGGCTTTGCAGAATCCGTACAGAAAGAGGATGGGCGGACGTTCACCAACCACGTGGCTACCATGAAGGATGCCGGGAAGCAGGAAATCGAGGCTGTGCCCGGTCATTTCAAGCAGGCGCAGGAGCGGATCGCCGAGGAGCAGGCACCGATGATTGCAGCGGGCAAAGGCGGGAACAAAAAGGCGATGAACCTGATTTCCGATACCGCCCGAGAAGCCTATTTCGCCGAAGTGGTACAGGGTATGGCGGAACGGCTCAAGGAGCAGGGGGTTGCTCCAAAACAGGAATACCCTCGTCTCGAAGGCCATCAGAAGGACGAACAAGGCACCTGGCGCAGCGTGGGCCTCTACGTGGACCAGGACGGCAAGCCCCGTGGCGTCCTGGCCGTGGAAAACAAGGAGCAGAGCGTCAAGGAGCGGCACAGCGTGGAGTTCGTGGAACGCACGTCGAAATCCGGAATTCCGATGCTCTCGGCCATGGTGGAGCGGGAAGACGGGAGCAAGCTCTACGCCAACGTCCTGCCCCACGAGAACCGCACGACCGGAGAGAAGTTTTTGTCGGCGTCCTTCGGCGAGCGCGACCCGCAGGGCACCTTCCGGCAGATCGAGGGGCTAGGCGGCGGACTGAAGCCCAACGAAGCCATGAGGCAGTTGGGTGATCAGGACCGCACCGCCCAACTGGTCCGGGAAAAACTCGGGGTGGATGTTCTTGCGAAAGACAAGGCCGTCGAGCAGGCCAGTGGAGTCGAACGGTGAAGCACGGGGCCGACATCGAGCACTGGGCCACGGAATTCATGGGAAAGACCCGTGTCGAGGTGAAACGGGAACGTCTGAAACGGCTCCTGGCCGGGCTGCACCGGCATCCGGACAGTGCGTCCCTGCCGGTCGGATCGCCGCAACGGATACTGGTCCAGTCCCATGAACGCAACCTTATGCAGGAAGCCGTGCATCTCGGCTACGAACCGCCAGAACAGGTCCTCAAGGAACTGGGCCTGCATCTGGGGTTGGAAGTGGGGTTGGGGCTTTGAGTGCCCGTGCTGTGGCTATTATGAAATATCAACTTCAGGTAGAGTGGGCAAGTCGGAGGGAGATAGTATGATGGTTTTCACAATCGGTTACGAAGGGCTAAGCATCAACAGGTTCATGTCGCTACTTACTAGGCACGATATTGAGACCGTGGTGGACATCCGTGAGTTGCCCTTATCGCGTAAGCCAGGCTTCTCGAAGCGGGCGCTGGCCAGCGTTCTGAATTTGTCGGGCCTGGAGTATGCCCACATGATCGAGTTAGGTTGCCCAAAGTCAGTGCGTGACCGCTATCGTGAAGATGATAACTGGGAGCGCTACACTGAGGGCTTTCTCAATCACCTGAAAGCACAAGGGTCGGCGATCGCCGAGTTGTCAGCACTGGTGCGCTCGTCAAGGTGCGCGCTGCTTTGCTTCGAGGCGAACTACAACTTCTGTCATCGCTCGATGGTGGCCAATGCTGTTCGCGACTACTGTGGCGCGGAGATCATGCATATTCAGGCTGTGGGTTCCGGTGCTAGAACAACGAAATCTGGGACGCCTCAGCTTGCTTTTGCTTAGGGGGATATATCAAACTGATGATCAGCCACTGGTCCTGGAACCGGTGCTGATTACCCATCAAAAACATCAGATCCTTTCTGCCTAGCTGTTCCTCCAGCTTGGCGCGAAACGGCGCTTCCCAGCCCTCTCCGTAACGGCTCTGACAGTTCCAGAACAGTGCGCCGACCTCCCAATCAACAATCTTGTGCTTCTCCTCCTTCTCACCCTCTGGCGAGTCGCACACGAACCGGTAGTAGAAGTCGAACGGCACCTTACGCAGTTCTTTCACCTGACACCTTGCCTCGTCCTCAGAAAAGAGGTGGCCTTGCATCTGCTCGCGCGTCAGCTTCTCCCTTTCTTCCTCGGTCCAGTCTTGGTTTCGAGCTTTGACGATCTCCAGGCCCAGGATGCGCTTGGGGCGCAACAGTCCAATCGACATCTTGTCATTTAGTCGGGCAACATCGAGATCGCTGATGCTGCTAAACAAAGGAATCTTGTTTATCCATTCCCAGCGAGAAGCCCACTCTTTTTTTGTGTCGATTACTTCACCGCAGACAATGGTGTCGACATAGATCTTGTGACTTTCTGGCCGGTGGTCTTTGGTAGCCTTCTCTAACCGGACATTGACCCACTGCCACTTTTTGAACTGCTGACCTTCCTCGATCAACCGAAAGGGAACAGGGTACAGGCGGCGCATCGAACCGTCCTGACTGATGCCTGCTACACACGATGTTTCAACATACTGGGCGCTCGGGGAAGGGTAGGTTTTTGCCAGAACCAGAATACGCTCAACTATACCCAAGCCCATCGGTTAACCCTTCTATCTGTCTGGAAGTAGTACGGTACATACAACTATTATCATAATTCACCAATTCTAACTAACATTCTTCTCCCACCCGACCTTTCTGCCCACCAGGACCCTACCTTGGTGGGGTCCTGATCGCAACAGCAACTGGCTATACCAGAACAGGACCACTGTTCGAGGGACTTTCTGGTATGCGGCTTCCCAAATTCTCCACCCTCGCCATCATCACGGCGGCAACGCTCACCCTGCCTGTGGCGGCACTGTTTGCTGTTGGCCGGATCGAGCATTGGTCGCTCAATGTCACAACCTGCATGCCCATTGGCTTCTACCAGCGTGGGCCAAAACCCGCCCACCTTCGGGACGGAGACAAGGTCTATCTTTGCCCCCCCATCCACGAACCATTGCCGATGACCTTTGTCGGTCCGGCGGCAATGCTGAACAGCACGCCTGCCGGTGACAATCCAGCGCTACACGAGGCGCTGACCGGCCTCTGGCTGGATTTCGCGCCCCACGGGAAGTGGGATTGCGCAGACCACCTCATGCCCTTTGCCAAGGAAGTCGTGGCCACGGAAGGCCAGACGGTAGAAATCACCAAGGACGGAGTGATTGCCAATGGCAAGCTGCTGCCCAACAGCCGGATCGTGACCACGGTGGAGGGCATTCCGGTCATCCACCTGCCGATCGGTACCCGGCTGACCGTCCCCAAGGGATATTTCTGGGACTATGCGCTAGGCACCTTTGCCTTCACCAGCGCCTACTATGGGCCGGTGCCTGTGAAAAATATTCTTGGCAGCCTGCGGCCTGCCCTAGTCATCCCCGGCAGTCAGTATTGGTACACCGACAAGATCCAGACGAAATGAGGAACTTCCCATGTTGTTGACCACTCTCGCCCAGCACTGCGCCCCACAGGTGGCCCCATCCACACTCGCCGCCATCGTCCAGGTGGAGTCGGGCGGAAACCCCCTGGCCATGTGGAACAACAACACGCGAAGCATGGTGCTCCTCGGGAACCCGCAACAGGCGATAGCCTATCTTCGCCAGGCCATGGCCGCTGGGCAAAGGGTGGACGTAGGACTCGCACAGGTGGATACAGAAAACTTTGCATCCTACGGGCTGAACCCAAGTAATGCCTTTAATGCCTGCACCAACCTTCGGGCAGGCGCGAAAATCCTCAACGCCGATTACCGGAAGGCCACCGCCGCATATGGCCCCGGCGAGGCTGCCCTCTACCACGCCTTTGAAGCTTATAACTCCGGGCACCTTCGGGGAGACGCTGTCTATGCCAATCGGGTACTGGCCGCTGCGGGTATCCCTGTACAGATGGGAAGCGGAGGCGGGCTGTCCTATGCCTGGCGTCCGAACGCGCCCCTGGCCTTTGTGGAGACCTGGGGCGGGGCAAAGCCTGCAAACGCCATGTCTAAGCCTAAAAAAACGGCGTTGGCTTATTCCCTCAACTGGTAAGGTAGCTCTGGCGACAGAGGCAAAATCCTTGGGTTCCTTCTTGCCCATGCCCATACTGCACATCCTATTCGATCCTCAATGCGCCCTGTATGCTGTCCATAAAATGGTGGTTTTCTGGATGCCGCTGGGCTGCATGCTAACGGGCTGCCAGAAACACCTTAATCTGTTAAAATTCCCATCAATTTTTCAACGTCCGGCAACTGTTAATGAATCAACGGATCGGCTATGCCCGCGTATCGACGGATGACCAGAACCTGGACCTGCAGCGCGACGCGCTGCGCCTGGCTGGGGTCGGCTCCATCTACGAAGAGGCGGTGAGCGGCAAGACTGCAGTTCGACAGGAGCTTGACCATTGTCTGAAAGCGCTGCGAGCGGGGGACACCCTCGTGGTGTGGAGACTGGATAGGCTCGGGCGTAGCCTGCCGGACCTAGTGCAGATCGTCGCGGGCTTGGAGGAAAAGAAGATTGGCTTCGAGAGCATCACCGAGAAGATCGAGACCACTAGCGCGGCCGGGAAGCTGGTCTTCCATGTGTTCGCGGCGTTGGCAGAGTTCGAGCGCAACCTGATTCGGGAGCGAACACAGGCTGGCTTGGTCGCTGCACGGGCACGTGGCCGCTCTGGAGGACGCAAGCCGAAGCTGGATGCACGACAAATTAGGGAGATCAAGCGCCTGATGTCTGACCCAACCATTCCGGTCGGCCAAATTGCGGAGCGTTACAAGGTCTCACGGACAACCATTTACAAGGTGGCCCCCCGCAGCGTTGTCCCGGCTAGTGAGCCTCAATCGGACGCGGGCAGGAAAAAGTCACATAGGCAAGATGCCGCATGAACGCAGTAGAAATCGAACAAGCCATCACAGACCTTGCGGAGCAGCCCTTTGACCCCGCAGAGTTCCCCTATGCCTTCCTTGAAGCCTTCGGCAACAAGGCAACCACCATCAAGCGCCTGCGCGCAGGGGCATCGAACAAGTCCGACCTGAGCGGCGTTCTCCAGACCAGCAACATCCACATCCTGACCTGCAATGCGGGCCAGGTCACGGCGACGCTCAAGGCCCTCAAGGACAGCCCGGCCACCGCCAAGGGCAAGGCCAAGTTCGTGCTCGCCACCGATGGCGTGGACTTCGAGGCCGAAGACCTGTCCAGTGGCGAGACAGTTGCCTGCGCCTTCAAAGATTTCCCAGACCACTTTGGCTTCTTCCTGCCGCTGGCGGGTATCAGCACCGTCCGCCAGATCAGCGAAAACGCCTTTGACATTCGGGCCACCAGCCGCCTGAATCGCCTGTACGTCGAACTGCTGAAAGACAACCCTGAATGGGGTAAGGCTGAGCGCCGCCATGACATGAACCACTTCATGGCGCGGCTCATCTTCTGTTTCTTCGCCGAGGACACCGACATATTCATCGGCAAAGGCAAGTTTACCGAGACCGTCACGCAGATGAGCGCGAAGGACTCGACCAACACCCACGAGGTCGTCGGCACCTTGTTCCTTGCCATGAACACGAAAAGCGAGGATCGAGCCGCAGCGAAGATTCCCCGTTGGGCCGACAGCTTCCCCTACGTCAATGGCGGTTTGTTTTCCGGCAGCATGGATGTGCCGAAGTTCAGCAAGATCGCCCGTTCCTATCTGCTGCACGTCGGCGGCCTCGACTGGACCAAGATCAACCCCGACATCTTCGGGTCGATGATCCAGGCCGTCGCAGAGGATGAGGAACGCGGTGAGTTGGGTATGCACTACACGAGCGTTCCCAACATCCTGAAGGTGCTAAACCCGCTTTTCCTCGACGACCTGCGGGCGAGACTGGGGGAGGCGGGGAATAACGCGCGCATGCTGCTCAACCTGCGCAAGCGCATCGCAAAGATCAGAGTCTTCGACTCAGCCTGCGGTTCGGGCAACTTCCTGGTGATTGCCTACAAGGAGATGCGCGCAATCGAGGCCGAGATTAATAAACGGCGCGATGAGTCGGATCGCCCGTCAGAAATTCCGCTCACCAATTTTCGCGGGATCGAGCTACGCGACTTCCCTGCAGAGATCGCGCGCCTTGCGCTGGTCATCGCCGAGTATCAGTGCGATGTGCTCTATCGCGGGCAGAAGTTGGCCTTGGCCGAGTTCTTGCCTCTGCGCAATGAGAACTGGATCACCTGCGGCAACGCTCTGCGGCTCGATTGGTTGAGAATATGCCCATCGACTGGCACCGGCGTGAAGGTGCAGGCCGATGACTTGTTCGAAACCCCGCTTGATCAGGCAGAAATTGACTTCGAGAACGAGGGCGGCGAGACATACCTCTGCGGGAATCCCCCGTACCTAGGCTCCCGTGATCAAAAGGACGAACAAAAATCTGACTTGCGACTACTTTTTGACAAGCGAGTAGACAATTGGAAGTCCCTTGACTATGTCGCCGGATGGTTTATGAAGGCGACCGACTACTGCATAAACACAAGGTCCATTGCCGCTTTCGTTTCTACCAACTCTATCTGCCAAGGTTTACAAGTCCCTGTCCTATGGCCAGCGATCCTTGCAAGTGGCTGCCAGATCGAATTTGCGCATACTTCCTTCCGTTGGGCCAATCTTGCCAGCCATAACGCTGGCGTGACCGTGGTAATCGTAGGCATAACGACGCAGCCCCGCAGTCCGAGGCGTCTGTTCTCTTTGGACAATTCGGGGAACACCATCGAGCGACAAGTCTCGCACATCAACGCATATTTGGCGGTAGGCGAAAGTGTCATCGTTGAAAAGGCTAGTCAACCTTTGTCCGCACTTAGCGAGATGACCTTCGGAAACACACCGATAGACGGAGGTCTCTTGTTGCTGTCGCGGGACGAGCGCGACTCGTTACAACTCACGCCCACACAACAAGCCCGCTTTGTCCGCCGGATTGTCGGTTCGGCTGAGTTCATTCGCGGCTTAGAGCGCTATTGCTTGTGGATCGAAGATCAACACTTGACTGAAGCACAAGCAATTCGCCCTCTTGCTCAACGCATTAGTGGCGTGCGCGATTTGCGGCTCAATGGCGGGAAGACAGCAAGGGATATCGCTGATAGGTCGCACCAATTTCAAAGGATGTTCATTGGAAAGCACTCAACCCTCGTTGTGCCTAGCGTCTCGTCCGAATCCCGTGAATACTTGCCCTGTGGTTATGAGCCTGCCGGAACGGTAGTCAGCAACCTCGCTTTCGCCCTCTATGACGCTCCGCTTTGGAACATGGCTCTTATCGCAAGTCGCATGCACCTAGTCTGGATCGCCACCGTCTGCGGCAAGCTGGAAACACGCTACCGCTACTCTAACACCCTAGGCTGGAATACCTTTCCCGTGCCTATGCTGACGGAGAAGAACAAAGCCGACCTTACGCGCTGCGCTGAGGACATCTTGTTGGCGCGGGAGCATCACTTTCCGGCGACCATCGCTGACCTTTACGAACCCGAGAAGATGCCCTCCGATCTGCGGGAGGCGCATGAGCGCAACGACGAAGTGCTGGAGCGCATTTACATCGGCCGCCGATTCAAGAACGACACCGAGCGGCTGGAGAAGCTGTTCGACCTCTACACCAAGATGACCGCTGTGGCTTCGCCGGCCAAGGGCAAGAAACGTAAAGCGGGAGCCAACATATGAACGAAAAGATCAAATCCGTACCATCCGTTTCAGTCTCTTACGCCCGCAACGGGGCATCAACCAAGTCCAATGCACTTGGGATGCGGCCCATGCAGGAGCGCGCCTACGAGAAGCGCGGCGAGCAATACCTGCTTATTAAGTCCCCGCCAGCATCCGGCAAGAGCCGTGCCTTGATGTTCGTCGCGCTCGATAAGCTGGCGAACCAAGGCTTGAGGCAAGCCATCATCGTCGTGCCGGAGAAGTCCATCGGGGCCAGTTTCAACGATGAGCCGCTGTCAAAGTACGGCTTCTGGTCCGACTGGCAGGTTGAACCCAAGTGGAACCTGTGCAACGCGCCGGGCAACGACAACGGCGGCAAGGTCAAGTCGCTGGGCGCGTTCCTCGAAGGTGACGACAGGGTGCTGGTCTGCACCCACGCCACCTTCCGGTTTGCAGTCGATGCCTACGGCGTGGAGGCGTTCGACGACCGGCTGATCGCCGTCGATGAGTTCCACCACGTTTCGGCCAACCCGGACAACAAGCTCGGCCTGCATCTGGGACAGTTCATTGCGCGTGGCAAGACGCACATAGTCGCCATGACTGGCTCTTACTTCCGGGGCGATGCCGAGGCCGTGCTCGCGCCGCAGGACGAGTCGAAGTTCGATACCGTCACCTACACCTACTACGAACAGCTCAACGGCTACGAGTACCTCAAGCAGCTCGACATCGGCTACTTCTTCTACAGTGGCCCTTACGTCGATGACATCCTTAATGTCCTCGATCCCGCCGAGAAGACCATTATTCACATCCCGAATGTCAATTCGCGCGAGAGCACGAAGGACAAGATGCGGGAAGTGGAGCACATCATCGAGGCTCTGGGTGAATGGCAAGGCATCGACCCTGCGACCGGCTTCCAACGTGTTAAGCGACCCGATGGCCGCGTGCTGCGGATTGCCGATCTTGTTGATGATGACGCTTCAAAACGCGACCACGTAGCCACCGCGCTGAAAGGCCCGGCGCAGAAGAACAACCGAGACCATGTGGACATCATCATCGCGCTGGGCATGGCGAAGGAAGGCTTCGATTGGATTTGGTGCGAACACGCGCTAACCGTGGGTTACCGCGCCAGTCTGACCGAGATCGTGCAAATCATCGGCCGTGCCACTCGTGACGCGCCGGGCAAGACCCGCGCAAGGTTCACCAACCTGATCGCCGAGCCGGATGCGACCGAGGCAGCTGTCACCGAGGCCGTCAACGACACGTTGAAGGCTATCGCGGCGAGCCTGTTGATGGAGCAGGTTCTAGCGCCGCGCTTCGAGTTCAAGCCCAAGAACCCCGACAGCGGCCCGACGCCGGGCTTTAGCTATGGCGAGAGTGGCTATGACCCGGACCGCTGCAATGTCGGTGTCAATGAGCAGACCGGTGCCTACCAAATCGAAATCAAGGGCCTTGCCGAGCCCAAGAGCAAGGAGGCGGCGCGAATCTGTCAGGAAGACCTGAACGAAGTCATCGCTGCCTTCGTGCAAGACAAGCCCACCATCGAGCGCGGCCTGTTCGATGAGGAATTGGTGCCCGAGGAGCTAACCCAGGTTCGCATGGGCAAGATCATCAAGGACAAATATCCCGAGCTTGACGCCGAAGATCAGGAGGCCGTTCGCCAGCATGCCATCGCTGCCCTCAACCTCACTCAACAGGCTAAACGGCTGGTCACCGAAGGCGAGAGCGACGGGTCGCCCAACACTGCTCTGATCGACGGCGTGCGCCGCTTCGCGATGGATGTGCGTGAGTTGGACATCGACCTGATCGACCGAATCAACCCCTTCGGTGAAGCCTACGCCATCCTTGCCAAGACCATGAGCGAGGACAGCTTGAAGCAGGTCGCGGCGGCCATCTCGGCGAAGCGCACGATCCTGACGCCGGATGAGGCGAAGGAGATGGCCGTTCGCGCCGTCCAGTTCAAGAAAGAGCGCGGACGCATTCCGGCGCTCGATTCCCAGGATGCGTGGGAGCGACGCATGGCCGAAGGCGCAGCCGCCTTTATGCGTTTCAAGGCGGAGGGGCGCTATGAGTAACTCCGATCTTGACGCACTTGCTGCAGAGCTTGCCGACTTCGCACCGCCCGAGAAGAAGGGCGGACGCCCAGCCAGTGAAGAGCGCGTCATCGCTGGCTTCGAGGAAATCCAGCGTTTCACTGAGCAGCACGGGCGCGCGCCGCAGCACGGTGAAGACCGCGACATATTCGAGCGCCTTTACGCCGTGCGGCTCGACCGCTTGCGCGTGCTGCCCGATTGCCGTGCCTTGCTTGCGTCGCTCGACCATCAGGGCCTGCTTGCAGGGGCACCAACGGCTGCTACGGCGGAGGAAATCATCGACATCGACGACCTGGCTGCCGAACTGGCAGGCGTGGGCGGTAGGGACGGCATCACAGTCCTGCGCCATGTTCGCACCAGCGCCGAAAAGCGCGCCGCCGAGGAAATCGCGGATCGAAAGCCCTGCGAGGACTTCGAGACCTTCCGGCCCTTGTTCGAGCGTGTTCAAACGGAAGTCAAGACCGGCTTGCGCCAGTCCCAGCCCATAGAAGCGGGCCGCCGTGCGATTGAAGCCGGGGACTTTTTCGTTCTCGAGGGCATTACGCTCTACGTCGCCGAGGTCGGTGAGCCGCTGAAAACCACCGCCAGGGAAATAGACCGGCGCTTGCGCCTCATCTTCTCCAATGGTACTGAGAGCAATCTGCTTCTACGCTCGCTCCAGCGCGCGTTCTACGACGACCCCGCCGCGCGGCGGCTGGCTTCGCCTGAGAGCGGGCAACTTTCCTTCGGCGGCGAGCTTGAGGCCGATGATGTCGAAAGCGGCACGATCTACGTCCTGCGCTCCTTATCCGATCATCCGTATGTTGCGCAGCACCGTGACATCATCTACAAGGTGGGAGTGACCGGCGGCAGGGTTGAAACGCGCATCGCCAACGCCGAGAACGAAGCGACCTATCTGCTGGCAAAGGTCGAGGTCGTTGCGACGTACAAGCTCGCGGGGGTTAATCGCACCCGGATGGAAAGCTTGTTCCACAGGTTGTTCGCGCCAGCGCGGTTGGACATCACCATCCATGACCGCTTCGGTCATCCTGTGCAGCCTGAGGAATGGTTCCTAGTGCCGCTCTATGTGATCGACGAAGCGGTTCAGCGCATTCGAGATGGCTCGATTACCGAGGTTGTCTACGATCCGAAGACAGCTCGACTGGTGGACTACGCACAGACACAATATAAGGATGCACCATGATGGAAAGTCTGCCGTCAAAGCAATCAGGAACTCGATCTACCTTCTTCGCGGAAGGGGCACAGTGGGTACGCGCAGACTTTCATCTGCATACCCGAGCAGACCGCGAATTCAAGTACACGGGCGATGACAACTTCTACAACAGCAACTATGTGGATGCGTTGGAGAAGGCGGGCATCCGGCTTGGCGTCATCACCAATCACAATAAGTTCGACTTTGACGAGTTCAAAGGACTGCGCAAGACGGCCCAGAAGAAGGGTGTTGCGCTGCTGCCAGGCGTCGAGTTGTCGGTTAACGACGGGGCTAACGGCATCCACACGCTTGTTGTGTTCTCTGACGAATGGATCGACGAGCACAACTACATCAACCCCTTCCTAACCAGCGCATTCGAAGGTAAGACACCTGCGCAATACGAGCAGGAGAATGGCCGCACCTCCTGGTCTCTTCTGGAGACGATCAAGAAGCTGGAAAGCTATCACCGGGATTTTTTCCTGGTGTTTGCCCATGTTGAAGCACCGAGTGGCTTGTGGGCGGAGCTGGATGGCGGCCGCCTCACTGAGTTGGGGCAGAGCGAATTTTTCCGGCGCAGAACACTGGCTTTTCAGAAGGTTCGCACGCACGATGGTGCAGGGAAAGAAAAACCTTGTCGCACCAAGATTCAAAGCTGGCTGCAGAGCTGGTACCCGGCAGAACTGGAAGGCAGCGACCCCAAGTGCATCGATGAAATCGGCCGGGGCAAAACCAGCTACCTGAAGTTGGGTGAGCTGTCCTTCGAGGCGGTCAAGTTTGCCTTGAGCGATCCTGTTGGGCGGGTAGCCATGGAGCCGCCCAAGCATCAGGCTTCGCACATCCGCAGCATCCGCTTCGACGGCGGCATCCTCGACGGGCAGATGCTGCATTTCTCTTCCGAACTCAACACATTGATCGGCATCCGGGGCAGTGGCAAGTCATCCATCCTAGAGGCAGTGCGCTACGCCCTCGACATCCCACGGGGCGAGAAGGCGCAGGACACCAAGTACAAGGATGAGTTGATCCGCCATACCCTCGGCAGCGGCGGCAAGGTGACGCTGACGGCCTGCGATGTGTACGGGCAGGAATTCACCGTCTCCCGTATCTTCCGCGAAGCGCCGAACGTCTACTTGGGCGGAAAGTTGCAGCCAGGCGTGTCGATCCGGGAGACCGTACTACGTCGCCCGATCTACTTTGGACAGAAGGACCTCTCCAGCACCGGCGAAGGCTTCGAGACTGATCTGGTAGAAAAGTTGGTTGGCGAGAAGCTACGTGTGCTGCGTGACGAGATCGAAGCGCAACGCCAGCGCGTGCGCGAAGCCGCCCAGCGCTGGCTCAAGTTGAGCAACACCGCCGAGCAGAAGCGCGATTTTGAGACCCAACTCGCCGATGCCAACTTCCGTCTGACCAAGTTCGCGGAGCACGGCATCGCCGACAAGCTCCAAAAGCGCCTTGGCTTCCAGCAGGACGCTACTGCGCTGGCACGCATGAAGGAGCGGGCGGACGACTTCATCCGCGCCCTGGGGCAACTGGTCGCCGAACACGAAGACGAGTTGCGCAACGCCACGAGCTACGCGTCCAAGCAGAACCCGGATTTCTTCGCGGCATACTACGCCGAGTTCGCCAACCTTGTTGCAAAGGTCGATCAGCTCAAGCAGATCGAGAGGGACGCGCGCGCCATTGCGGATCGCCTCAAGACCAAGCAGGGCGAATTTGAAGGTGCAAGCAGGAGCCTTCAGGAAGAGTTTGCGCAGGTCGAGCGGCAACTGGCCCAGGAACTCAAGCAAACTGGCATGACGGCCATCCAACCGGACGACTTCCTGGCCCAGCAGCAACGCAAGACCAAGGCGGAGCAAATGCTGGAGGCGTTGGCCAAGCAGGAATCACAGCAGACCAACATCCGCGACGCGCTGTTCGCGGAGATCGACAAGCTCAACGAACTCTGGCTGCGCGAGTTCAACACCATCAAGGTGGAGCTGGATCGCGTGAACGCTGGCCACACTGCCTTGCAGATCGAAGCTGACTTCAAGGGCGACAAGGAAGCCGCCATCAGCTTCATGCAGCAGCTCTTCAAGGGAAGCAACATCCGCGAGACCACGCTGCGCGCAGTGATGGAGGACTATGCCGACTTCGGCGGCCTCCTGCGTGCCCTGCCGGGCGCTTTGGTCAAGGCTGGCAGCACCCCCGAGGTCTTCGAGAAGACCTTCATGCAGAACCTGACCGAGTTCGTCACCTGGCAGGTTCCCAACCGTTTCGTCATACGCTATCGCGGCAAGGAGCTGAAGCACCACTCACTAGGGCAGCGAGCTTCTGCGCTGTTGCTGTACGTGCTCAGCCAGCGGCAGAACGACGTAATTATCATCGACCAGCCAGAAGACGACCTGGACAACCAGACCATCTACGATGACGTGATCAAGCTGCTGCGTGAGATGAAGCCTCACGCCCAGTTCATCTTCGCTACCCACAACGCCAATTTCCCGGTGCTGGGTGACGCGGAGCAGGTGCACGCCTGCCAGTACCAGGATGAAAGGGTAAACGTGGAAAGCGGTAGTATCGACGCCCGCCCGGTGCAGCACGCCATTATCAACATCATGGAAGGAGGCCAGGAAGCCTTCAACCGTCGCAAAGAGGTGTACAACCTATGGAAACCACAGAGCTGATCGACCTGCTCAGCCGGGGCGAGGACAGCCGGCAGCAGTTCAAGGCGGACATGACCAATGCTGATGCCTTGGCGGCAGAGATCGTGGCCTTCTGTAACACGGCTGGCGGGCGCATCTTCATTGGTGTGAACGACGACAGTTCGGTTCGGGGTCTGTCCGGAGCCGATGTTGCCCGTCTCAACCAGCTCATCGCCAACGCGGCCTCACAGGTTGTGCGTCCCGCCGTAAACCCGCTCACGGAAAACGTGCCACATCCAAATGGCACAGTAATGGTTGTCTCCATTCCAGAGGGTGTCAACAAGCCCTACATGGACAAGAACGGCACCATCTGGGTGAAGAATGGTTCAGACAAGCGCCGCGCAACGTCGCGCGAGGAACTGCAGCGGCTGTTCCAGCAGGCGGGGTTGGTACACGCCGATGAAACGCCCGTGGCGGGCTTGAGTGCGGGCGATGTTGACATGCCCTATTTTGAAGGGTTCTTCGAGCAACAATTCGGCGAGCCGCTCGCCCAACATAACCAGCCGCTGCCGCAGTTGCTGAGCAACATGAACCTGATGAACCAGGGGCAGCTCAACGTGGCTGGCAGCCTGCTATTCGCCAGGGCACCGCAGTACGCACTACCTGCTTTCATCGTCAAGGCTGTCGCCTTTGTCGGCACGCAGATCGAGGACGAACGCTACATCGACAGCCGCGACATTACCGGCAAGCTGGCCGATGTCTTCCAGCAGACGCTGGGCTTCATCATCGCCAACACCCGCGCCGCGCAGGGCGAGCAAGGATTCAACTCCCCGGGCTTGCCTGAGATCCCCCGTATCGTCTGGGAAGAGCTGGTCGCCAACGCCCTCATCCACCGCGACTACTTCGTCAGCGCTCCGGTGCGCGTGCTGGTCTTTGCGGATCGCGTCGAGATCATCAGCCCCGGCCACTTGCCTAACAACCTGACCATCGAGAACATCAAGGCCGGCAACTCCAACATGCGCAATCCCATCCTAGCCTCATTCGCGGCCAAGCTCCTTCCTTATCGCGGGCTAGGCAGTGGCCTTCTGCGCGTAATTCGGGCCTGGCCGCAGATCGAACTCATCGATGATCGGGCCGGCAATCTGTTCAAGGCCATCGTGGCGCGGCCCAGTGTGCTGCAGGCGGCGGGATAATCAGTCTCTAACGCAGGGCACGCTAGGCAATTGCACTGAACATGGTATTTTTCATGGCATCGAAGATGCATGTGAGTACAAGTCAATGATTTTATTTTGTAAATGTAATCTATCGACAATAGAGTGGGAATGATCGAGAAGCGTGTCCTGCATCACTGAGAAGCCTCCGGATAAGGAGGAAGGATCATCGTGCGGGTCACCAGTACATTGAAAGATAGCCCGAGCAGATATTCAGATTCTTGTTGAGCAGGTTGGCCCCGACGCTATCCTTTTTCCTGAGCCATAGCCGTTTGCTGGGTACCTATGACGGCTTTCCCCCCAACATCCCTGTCATCCCGCTCTTGTCACCATGCCGGTCCAGACGCTGCTGGCTGGGCACCCAGGCATCCGCACCCCCGGCAGCCTCCAGCATTTCTGGCGGCAAATGCTTGCGTGTCTGTGCATAGAGTAGAGCGGTCTGTGCAATGGCTTTTTTGAAGTCTTCCGCCTCCGGATCGTCTTCCCCGGACATCTCCTGACCGTTGCCATCCTGATCCTCTGGAGCATTGTCTGTCGCCAGGGGCTCTATATGAGCACTACCCGTGGAACTTTCGCCGCCTGCAGTGCCGGCACCGTCCGCAGGCGCGGATGCCTGGGGGTCGATGAAGTCCCCTTCCTCCAGTTGGGGTTCGCTGTCCGGGGCTTTGGCGGTCAACACCCCGCCGTGGGCACCGAATATGGCAACATAATTCTTTGGCTTGCCAATTTTGTCACCATGCTCCGGCGGCGCAATTTTGGCCCGGTCGAGGAAAACCGGGTTTTTAAAGTACAGGATCTGGCGGCCATAGACGGGGGCAAAGCCCGCGACCAGAACCAGCATATCGCCGGCTTTGACGATGTCCGAACCCTGTTTGACCGGGCCGCGCAGCCGCAGGACTTCATCCGGGGTGAGCAGGTCGCGGCCCTGGTAGGTGATGGATCGGCTCTGCCCTTTGGGCGAAGGCAGGAGAGACCCCTCCAGGCTTTGTGTCGTATTTTCCATGGCAACGGTTTTTTTACCCAGCATTTTGGATACCCACTCGGCCGTGGTCACCTCGTTGGGCGCGTAGACCACGCGCACATGGCAGTTGTTGATGATGATCTGGCCGCCCGCCTTGCCGTAGGCGTGTGCTTCATCCTCCAACTGGCTCTTGTCCTGGGCGATGAGATACAGCTTGACGTTGTATCCGGCAAAGAAAGCAATCGCGTCCTGAAACACGTCCATCTTGCCGAGAGAAGGGAACTCGTCGAGCAGCAGCAACAAGGGATGCTTGCCCCGACATACCATCCGTCCGCCCTTTTCAATGAGCCGGTCCTCACTCGTGAACTTGGAGGCGATCAGGTTGAGCACCAGGCGAATGAGGGGCTTTAGACGATTTTTGTCCTCTGGGGAGGTCACCAGATACAGGGATACCGGATGCTCCGCATCCTGCAGGTCCTGAATGTGGAAATCCGAGTATTCCGTCCATTCCGCCACGATGGGATCCCGGTACAGGGACAGGAAGCTCATCATGGTGGAGATGACGCCCGACTTCTCGTTAGGAGCCTTGTTCAGCATTTCCTTGGCAGACTGGGCGATCACGGGATGCACTTTCACAGTGTTTCCGTGCTGATCCTTCCAGTGATAGCGGTTTTCGGGGTCGTGCTCCGTTGCCATCATCTTGTTAAATGCTTCATCCACGCCCCCTTGCAGGTTGGGGTCGTTCAGGAAGGCGGCCACCCCGCGCAAGGTCTTGTCGGGTTCGGCATACAGCACATGGAGAATGACCGACGTGAGCAGGGCGAAACCTGTTTTCTGCCAATGATCGTTCAGGCCCTTGCCGTCCGGGTCCACGATCATGGTAGCGATGTTCATCACGTCCTTTACCTCGAAGGGGGTGCCTACCCGTATTTCTTCCAGGGGGTTGAAATGGCAGCACTGGTTTTTCTTGCCGAGATCGCCGTTGTTCGCCTCAACGCCTGCCGAGGGATCGGCGGCCATGCCGAATCCGGGGTTGAACTTAAGGATTTTCTGGCCGATGGTTTTTCGCCACCCCGCCGTCAGCAAATAATTCTCCCCCTTGATGTCATGCACCACGACGCTTTCCTGCCAACCGCCCAGAAGGGTCGGCAGGACCAGTCCCACCCCCTTGCCGGAGCGCGTGGGCGCAAAGGCAATGATGTGCTCTGCGCCGGCATGTTGCAGATATCGTGTCCGGTCCTGCGGGTCCGGGAAGCCCCCGACATAGCACACCCGAAGACTGGTTTGCTGCTTCCCGGCGGGGAGCAGAGCCATGTCTTTCACTTCCTTTTGCGTCGCCCAATGGGCCGACCCGTGCAGATCGGTTTCGTACAGTTTCTTTTGCAGGCGCCCCGTGCGGATGAACTGCCAGATGCCCACGGCCAGCGTGGGGACCAGCGTGCCGGCCAGGGCCGCATAAGCGGCGCGTTGCATCATCGGGTAGGCATAAAAATGCCAATACGCTTTCCCCAGAGCCAGCGGTGAGTACACGTCCATCCCGAAGATGGGCTTACTCACATAGTGGGGAAAGAAATTGGCGGCATACGGGGCGATGAACCAGTCCACGCCCAGGCTGGACGCCAGATAAGCCGAAAACACCCCCGTCATGGCAGTTGCCGCCATGCTGAGCACTGTGGCATTCCGGATTTTCTGCTGCATCCGGTAGTCGAGGACATTCTGGTCAGGTTGGTGAACACGCGCAGACATGAAGTGGGACTCCCTGAAAAGACTGACATCAGGGTATAGCCAGAGCATGGGGCGATCGCCCTGGTGCCCTCACACAACGGCAGGCGGCTATACCCACTGAGAAGTTGAACAGAGGAGTGGGCATTTTGGGTACTTTCAAGGCAACAGACGAGCAAACGGAGATTGTATCCCTGGCCTCGCTTGGGGCTTCGGTTTCGGTCAGCGCGTTTGCCGGCGCGGGCAAAACCTCCACACAGGTTCTGGTGGCCAAGGCGTTATTGGTAAAACGTCCCAACCGGACCATTCATTATTTCGCCTTCAACAAAACTATGGCCACAGAGGCTGCGGGGAAGTTTCCCGATGCGGTGAAAACATCCACTGCCCATTCCCTTGCTTACAACGCTCCATTTAACGGAGCGGTGCTGGGCAACGCCTTTCGTGGACGGACGCGCTGCGGCAAGAGACTGCGGGATGCCGTGATCGCCAATCATGCCAGGCGGGTGGATGATCTCCGCGATTTTGGCCTGCAACCGGGTTCTGCCGTTTCCTGTATCCTGGAGACGGTCGGGAACTTCTGCTTTTCGGAAGACATGGCGATCCTGCCTGCCCACGCGCCGCGTGAAACCGTGCGCGTCATTGCCGGCCTGAAAGGCGGAAAGGATGCGGCACGGGAGTTTGCCAAAACGGTCGCCGATGCAGCAGCAGAGGTGTGGCGGCGCATGTCCGATGTGCGCAGTGATTACCCGGCAACCGATGACGTGTATCTGAAATTGTGGGCCATGCACGGTGATTTCTCCGGGTTCGATGCCGTGCTTTTTGACGAAGCACAGGACGCGAACCCGGTCATGATCGGCGCGTTGAAAAAGATGCGCGATGCCGGAGCGCAAATCATTCTCGTCGGGGACCGGCATCAGAGTATTTATGGCTGGCGTGGCGCCGTGGACGCCATGAATCTGTTTGGTGATTTCCGGCAAGCGACCTTGACGGAATCCTTTCGGTTCGGGGAGAACATCGCGGCACCATCCCGCCTGTTTCTGGACGCGGCGGGGGAGCTTCTGGATCTGAAGGGGCGGAACCCAAACCCGGGTTTCCACAGCGACAGCAAAAAGCACAATCACCATCCTGATGCCATTTTGTGTCGCAGCAATGCCGGGGTGATCTTCTCGGCCTTGCGCTACATCAAGTGCGGCAAGATGCCGTACATCGAAGGGGGAGGCGAGGCTGCGGCGAAACTGCTTTCCGCACTGCGTTCCCTTTATGAAGGACGTCCCGGATACGGGCACCCGGAGTTGTCCCTATTCCATCATTGGGATGAGTTGGTCGATTATTCCGAGACGAAGGAAGGCGGGTCCTATCGCCCCTATGTGAAGATTGTGGAATCTCTGGTGAACGAGGAGCGCGGCGGTGACGGCGTTACCCGCCTTGGATGAGGCCGTCCATGCGTTGCGCGAGGGGGGACGGCCAAGTCTCGGCACTCGGGTTTCGTGACCATCAGTACGCTACACAAAGCCAAGGGGCTGGAGTGGCCCTGTGTCCGCCTGGGAGAGGACTGGACCAAGACGAATCTGGCGACGAAGTACGAATACCTTGGGGGAAGCGGCGATGTTGAAACCGCATACGGGGTCAACCAGGAAAGCTACAAACTCCTGTATGTTGCCTGGACGCGGGCGCAGGAACGGCTGGAGACCAATGGCTTGCAGGCCGTCTATGAGGAGCAGGCGGAGTTGTTGCGGGATTTCCCGGTGACGCCAGAGATCAGAAAGAAGGCCTGGGAATACAGAAATCTCACACAACGGCAGGCGGCTATACCCGCTGAGAAAAGGTGACGTCCCGAGGTGTGTCCATGTTGCGATTTCCGTTTTCCCTGCTGTTGACCGCCGGCTGTGGCGCCTCCTGGATGCTGCCCATCCACTGGCTCGGTCCCCTGCTTTCCCTGCTCTTCATAGGGCTCGTTCTCCTTCAGCAAAGCCGGATCACCCGCTACCTGGTAGCCTTTTCCTACTATGCGGCGGGCAGTGTGGGCCTGCTCCGGGGCGTGGCCGTCTTTTTTGATGCGCACGCGCCGATGTGGGAGGGAGCATTTCTGTGGCTCGGGTCGGCGGCCCTGCTGTCCGCCGGCTGGGCGTTTGTCGACAGACCCTGGAAGGCAGCGCTGGTACTGCTTCTTGACGCCTTGCCGCCCCTGGGCCTCTTTGACTGGCTTTCACCACTGTCATCGGCGGGTGTCCTCTTTCCTGGCATGGGGCTGAGTGGTCTGGTGGCTTTGGGGGTACTGTTTCTGATGGGGGAAGGCGGGTGGTGGCTGCGAACCCCAAAGGATCTGGACACCTTTGAGCTAAAGTTACGGCGTCTGGCGGCAACAACATTGCTCGGAATATCTATCCTGAGTAACAGCCTTGCGTTGCTTCCCAGGAATGTCCCACAGGGCTGGCAAGGTGTGGATCTCGACGTAGGCGAGGCCCCGCAATCCATTCTCGCCAACCAGACCCGCCATGCGGCCATTCTCCAGGAGGTTTTGGCTGCATCCGGTGCTCCGGATACCAAAGTGGTGCTGCTCCCAGAATCATTGGAAACGGATTGGGCAGGCAACGTCTGGGCCATCCAGCGCGCCATCCCTAAGGGGCAGATCTGGCTCGTGGGTATGAACGTGCCCAGAAGACCGGGCCTGGTGACAGATTCCATTGTGGCCCTGCGGCATCAGGGACCGCCGCGCGTCCTCTTCAACTCCACTTTTCCGGTTCCCGTGTCCATGTGGCACCCCTGGCTGCGGGGAACAGGGTACACGGAAGCCAACAACGTAGGCTATTCAGCGGCCTGGTGGACGCCTGCACGCAACATTGAGGGTATCCGTGCTTGGGCCAGTATCTGCTACGACCAGCTCTTACCCTTCGTCTGGATTGAGGGCGTCCTCCAGAACCCACAGGTGATCCTGCTGACCAACAACGAGTGGTGGGCGCAGGGAACGGGGATACCCGTTATCCAGGCTAACACCTCCTGGGCCTGGGGGCGGCTTATTGGCGCTCCGGCTATTGAGGCGGAGAATGCGTAGGGGTACGGAAATGTACTGCGGCGGTGAATGCTGCGCCCATCGGTTGTGTGCCCGTGCTGCGGCGCGCCAATGTGAGTGGTGCGGCGACGAGTGCCGCCGGTCTCGCCGTCACCACACAACGCGGGGACGAGCGAGGTCGTGGCCGTGTAACGCTATCGACCCGGTTACGCCAACGCGCCGTTCGGCGCCACGGTCGTGCTCGGTACATGAACTAGGCATCAGTGGCCGCCTGAGAAGTACGGGAATCTATGGTAGTAAAGATGTGCAGCAGTCAGAAAGAAGGAAATTTACGCCGAAAGGCGGTGAATGATGAGACGATGAAAGGGCATGGCGTGATTCAGAGAGGCCAAGAAACGTTTCTTATTAGCCGATCTTTTTTCAAAGGGTTGGCTGCACAGCGCCATTAATCTTGTCAAGTTCTTTCGCCAGAAGAAAACCTGCGAAGCAAAGCTTAATGTCTAATCCAGAGGTTATCAAGCTCCTGTCGAAGATTATGAAAAAACTGTTTTGTCTCTGTGCAGACTCGGCGTCTGTCAAGGTAGTTGTCGCTTCTCCCATTTTTTAAGCCGCCTTTTTATCCTGCCGCTGCGGGTTCAGATCTACCGCCCCGACGGGTGTCCAATTGC
>NZ_JBFRXP010000002.1:148375-194557 GCF_041146875.1 Acidithiobacillus sp. IBUN Pt1247-S3
TACGTTCTGCTGAGTAATGTTTCATCTCGATAATCCACTTTCCGCCCCCACCCTACGCCTGACTCCATTTCAGAGAGGCGACAACTACCCTGACACCGGGGGGACTCCTATTGCTCTCATAGTGAGGAAAACCCCCCACTATGGCACATCCATGCCGTTACGGGGTGGGGATTCCCATCCCATTGCTTACCAGACTACGACGGAATTTTGTCTTGCCCGATCACGAATATCGCGATGCCACGACTAGAGTTGTTTCCGAAGTCCTTGATAGACAAATTGTTTGAACCAGTAGCTTCTTGATCGGGATTGGTGTTGCTTTCCCGGATCAAATTAGTGAATGGAGGATTGCTGCTATATTCCAAGGTTGTAGTTACCTGGACCGTAAGTCCTGTCCCTGCACAATAAAAGTGCATAGTAGCGTTAATAGACGGAGTACTTTGCATAATATAGATGGCGGTGGGGTTCACACTAAAAAAACCATCCTGCTCAAACTCAACGTACCCAGGACCGCTGGCATCCTGAGCTGGAATGGTTGATGGCCATGCATCATCCAAATTTTCGCTATTTACAGAGTCAAGCGTCATCTTGTAGGGAGTGCAGTTATATATTTGAAAAGTCTGGTTAAACGACATTGTGTTTTCTCCTTTAAGTATGGCTGCGGTTTACCATTAAAAACGTACAGAAATGCTTGTTCTCAATATGGTTGTAAACATATCGTTGTTATGACAACAACATAACAGATTAAACCAGTAATGCTAGACAAATAATCATAGCAAAATCCATGGCTTGATGTCACTTCGCGCAACCTGCTCTTCGAAATGATCTGCAATACCATGAAATAAACATTTCTTACAACTGTTATCCTATCAGCCCATCGCCAGATGGCGATGGGCTTGTTGCATAGCAGGCTTACTTGACGCAGATACTCGGATCCCAGTAAAAATATCCGAACAACCTCTGGTTTTCCCCGTCCACTAGCTGATAGAGACCAAACTGGACGTAGAAATTTTCGGTACCCGACTGTTTCACCTTGGAATCGAAACTGGTGAAATTTTGGGGAACATTCAATACCGGTAGCCCGTTGGAAGTGTTCGTATCTGGCTGAGCTGCACCATTGCGCCGCACCAGATTAGGGACAAACTGGTTGAATACGCTATCGCCTTTCCAGTATTTTATGCCATAGACGACAACTGCATCGTCAGAGTTATCGTAAATTGAAACACCGGCGAAGGACACAAGATCACCTGGGAGAGCGGTGAATTGCAGGTCTGCGGTACCCTGATTTACGATCCCGCCACGTGGGTCAGTGCAGATCATGAACTGGCTGTTGTGATCAATACCAGTGGGGTTATTGGGATCCTTGCTGGGATTTTGATAGTGTACCTTGACGTAGTCAGTATCAATGACAATTAGGACGTTTATTTGCTCTGCACTGGATTCAAGTTCTGGAGATGACATATTATCAGATTCCTTTTAGTATGCTTCTGTTCGAGAATTTCCGTTGACACCTGTCCGACGGAGGCAGGTTATACAATGGCTTTCTGTTTACATGGAGCTACAGGCTCTGCAGCATGTAAAGTTTATCATTGGCCTATAATTTATTGGTACCTGACATGTTTAACAGGTGCCCAATCGTCGGTGGGATGATCTCCATTCCGGAGAATGGCGGTAACGGGAAGTGTGCGTTCCCCGTGGGGCACTTCGAATAACGGGATACGAGTTTATTTCATGCTCTGGTAGAGTTTATTATGACAGTGTTCGGTATATGCTCGGCGTACACCCCAACCATCAGCGGCTCGCGCCATTGGCGCGTCCGCTGGATGATTTTGTTAAGCCTAATTGGTATTAGCAAGAACCAATTATTGTTCCAGTATAAATTGCCGACCCGTTAAGATAGACAGTGGCTTTTAATCCGGTAGGGATAAACGCGCCACAGGTGCTGGCACATACTTTCAGTTCCGCACCTACAGGGATAGAAATAGGCGACGTAATGCATATATCTCCATAAATTGGGACGCTAAAGCAGATCTTATTTGTGGACGGATTGTAACTTGCACCGACACAAACAGACATTTTTAATGCTTTTAAATCTTTTAACTGTGCATGCGCAGCTGTTAACTGAGAAGATGGCCCATCAAAACCAGATACGGTAAAATCAGGAACCACGGATTGATTTGTTTCCTTACACATAACATTTCCTCCTCTGTTTGATCGCCGATGAAAGAAGATGAAGAGACTTGCGATCAGAGCCTCTCATCACAACCTAATTATGAAGCCCACAAAACAAAAGTACTGTTCGTGTATTCTTCTAGTTTGCATGTGTTGACTGGTTTTTAGGCATTATTTTCTTGTCTATGCGGAATAAAACGGCAAAGCAAATGACAGAAGCCAACTGCAGCCGTTAGAAATAATATAAGAAAACAAGGAAACTCCACGCTAACAATAATTTCCTGCGATCTTCCATCACTAGGTGCAAGCGCTAAATCAGCTTCTGCTATCACAAAGATTTGGCTTCATAGAAGCCAAAGCCATTAATGCCAGTAAAATAATACTTAAATGCGTTCGTGCGGTATTTGTCGACATTCTTAGCATGTAGAATGTGTATGCCAATTTTGGTTTTTTAGTTCAATCCAACAGGCAAATATTGGGTATCCGTCTATGATCATGGGCGGACCAGCACGATGTGAATTTATTCCGGATCGGGACAATAATCGTTCAACACCTATGGGTGACACCGTGATCAACCGTTTGGCGCCACGCGTGGCTGCACACCCAATAGATTCTTCCAGCAGTTTTCTGGCGACGGGCGAGGAGAACTGCCCCGATCTTGCGCTTTTTTTTTGGACATCTACTGCCGCAAAACGGGACAGTTCCCACACATCCGGGGAGTTAGGCGGCGGCAGTCCGTTGAGCAGTTGCGGAAACACCTCCCCGAGGAGATACGGTTTGGTGGTGGGCAGAAGGCGGGCGCAGCCGATGATGTTGGCGTGATCGTCTTCCGCCATGACATAGACTGTATCCGACCGGTCGAACTGATCTGCTTCTCTGCCACTTTCTGTGCGAAGATCCTCCCACCCCAGGTATTCTACAAACACCTGGTGGCGATATTCCGCCAGCCTCGAGTATTGCCCCTCTGCCAAGCCTTCTGCTGCTCCAGATACCAGTCGCATGACGCCCTCATCAAACAAACTCTGTCGGGGGCTAAATTAGCAGTACTCGAATTCTCGCAACACTGGCAAACCTGTCAGGTTGGCGGATCATTGGTATCTCTGAGTTATGATGCAGTGAACCACCCTCTGCCAGCTCAACGCATTGATGATCTTCTCCAGAATAGCCTCGGTTCTGGCTGGACCCAGATCGACATGCTGGTCATCCACGAACATGATGTTGCTCCGTGGCGCGCTCGTCCGCAGGTAGCGCAGCTCCCCGGACTCGCTGTCTAGCCGCCAGTCCCATCCCACTGTGATCACTGGAGGCTGATCGCTAACCCATTCGGTGTATCCGGCGATGCACGTTTGGGTTGCTCCCAAGGAGTGGTCTTTGTCTTCCTCTTGGTCGAGACCGGAAATCAGGTGAATAAGCGGGGTATTCACCATCTCCTCCGGCGTTATCCGGATATAGCCGTCTTGTGATAGCATCCTGGCTCCCCATGCATGCGGGTGCATTACTGTTTTTCCGTAGCAGTCCATCATAGTTCCCCAACAAGGTAAAACTAGAGGTTATCTGAACTATCATTAGTGTGATAATGTCAACTTTCGCAGGCCGAATGGTCAATTCGGCTACAATTCGTTGCTACCAGAGGCTATCGGAATGGAGACAGCATACCACTCGGAATGCGCAATGGTGTACAGATGGGAGATGAGGGCGAGATAGAGGCGGATAGAATGGGCGGCACGTGGAATGGGTAGCATGGCCGTGAGGAACGAGGAAGGCAGGGAAGGGGGATATCCCGGTAAATGGTTCTACAACGGAAAAAATGGCATTGATTATCAAGGGATATATTTTTTGCGAACATGCCGATTTGTAGAAGTCGTGATTTTGTAAAGCGGTTACGAAACAATGGGTAAGGTCTTACATATTGTTTAGAATGGGGTTCAGGTGGTCGGAGGTTCAAATCCTCTCGCCCCGACCAAAAAGTCTAAAATATCTGTTCCATCGCTCGCCAAGCTAACGATCATTCTGTCTACTCGCTCTAAATACCTAGACGCTGACAACGCAATTGGTTAGCCTTGCGCATCCGCCTCGGGCAGTCTCCGCGAAAGGACGAATCATATGCGCAAAGGCATCATTCTGGCGGGGGGGTCGGGCACGCGCCTGTATCCACTCACCCAGGTACTGAGCAAGCAGCTCATGCCCATCTACGACAAACCTCTCATTTATTATCCGCTGTCTACCCTGATGCTCGCTGGTATCCGGGAGTTTCTGGTGATTTCCACTCCTAACGACCTGCCGCATTTCCAGAAGCTGTTGGGCGATGGTTCGGCCTGGGGGCTAGATTTTCAGTATGCTGAGCAGCCACGCCCCGAGGGGCTGGCGCAGGCATTGATTATTGCCGAAGAGTTTTTGGCGGGGGCGCCTTCGGCACTAATTCTTGGCGATAACCTCTTCTATGGCCACGACCTGAGCGAGGGTCTCCAGGTAGTCAATCACCAATCAACGGGTGCGACAGTCTTTGCCTACCACGTCGCCAACCCGCGTGCCTACGGAGTGGTGGAATTTGATGCCAAGGGGCGGGCGGTGTCACTGGAGGAAAAACCGATCAAGCCGCGTTCCAGCTACGCCGTCACGGGACTGTATTTTTATGACTCGCGGGCCAGCCAGATGGCCCGCGAAATTCAGCCCTCCGCACGTGGCGAATTAGAGATTACGGAGTTGAATGCCCGCTACTTGGCGGCAGGGCAGTTGCAGGTGGAGATTCTCGGGCGTGGCACCGCTTGGCTGGATACGGGCACACACCAAGATTTGCTCAATGCCGGCGAATTTATCCGTACCTTAGAACAACGCCAGGGCCTGAAGGTAGCCTGCCCGGAGGAGATTGCTTGGCGCATGGGCTATATTGACGAAGAACAAATACGTCGCCTGGCGGAGCCGCTGCGCAAAAGTGGTTACGGCGAGTATCTCTTGCGCTGCCTGGAACTGGAGGAACGCTAATGGAATTGCAACGCTTGGCCATCCCCGAGGTCTGTCTGCTGACGCCTCGGGTCTTTGGCGATGCGCGCGGGTTTTTTCTGGAGAGCTGGAATCGCAAGACCTTTGCCGATCTCGGCTTGGATTTGGACTTTGTGCAGGACAACCACTCGCGCTCGGCGTCTGGGGTCTTGCGTGGCCTGCATTATCAAATCCAGCAGGCGCAGGGCAAACTGGTGCGGGTGGTAGAAGGGGAAGTCTTTGACGTGGCGGTGGACCTGCGCCAGAGCTCGCCAACTTTTGGCTGTTGGGTAGGCGCGACGCTGTCTGCCGAAAACCATCAGATGCTCTGGGTACCGCCAGGCTTTGCCCACGGCTTTGTGGTACTGAGCAAGTTTGCCCAGTTCCTCTACAAAACCACGGACTATTACCTGCCCGCTGCCGAGCGTTGCCTGCTTTGGAATGACCCGGCCCTGGGCATCGACTGGCCGATGCCGGTGGGAGAGGCGCCCCTGCTGGCGGCGAAGGATGCGGCCGGCCTGCCACTCGCGCAATGCGAATGTTTTGCGTGAGGAGGTAACATGCGCCAGGTTTGTATCCTGGGGGCAGGCGGGCAGTTGGGACAGGAGTTGCAGCGTCGCTGTCCGGCGGGAGTTAGCTTGCATGCTATTGATCGTGTCGCTGCCGATCTTACCCAGCCGGCGCAGATTCGCGCAGTGCTCGAGCGCCTGCAGCCCGACATCATCATCAACGCGGCTGCCTATACGGCGGTGGATCGTGCCGAGTCCGAGCCGGAGCTCGCCCATGCCGTTAACGCGGGAGCGCCCAGAGTGCTGGCGGAATGGGCACAAGGGCATGCTGCGCGCCTGCTGCAAGTATCGACGGACTTTGTCTTTGACGGCAGCCAGGGACGGCCCTATACCCCCGCCGATCCCATCGCCCCGCTGGGAGTCTATGGCGCAAGCAAGGCGGCGGGGGAAGAAAACATCCGTAACACACTTGGTGAAACCGCGCTCATCCTGCGCACCGCTTGGGTGTATAGCCAGTTTGGCAACAATTTTGTCAAGACCATGCTGCGCTTGATGGCGGAGCGCGAGAGTCTTTCCGTAGTGGGCGACCAGATCGGTACTCCCACCTGGGCGGGTGGCCTAGCAGCGGCCCTCTGGCGGGCTGTAGAGCAGCCAGAGTTTACCGGCACGCAGCACTGGACCGATGCCGGGGTAGCGTCTTGGTACGATTTTGCCGTGGCAATTCAGGAAGAGGGGCTGCAACATGGCCTGCTGGCGCGGCAAATCCCCATCCAGATGATTCCCGCTACAGCCTATCCCACGCCCGCCCAGCGCCCGGCCTGCGCGGTGTTGGATAAAACGGGCAGCTACGCGGCCTTAGGGGCAGCGCCGCACTGGCGCGTGCAGTTGCGACAGATGATGAGCGAATGGCAAGAAGGAATACACAATGGTTGAAAAATTGGCAGCGGCAAAGATGCGGCTTTTGGTGACCGGGGGCGCGGGCTTTATTGGTGCCAATTTCTGTCATTACTGGCGCTGTCGCTATCCCCAAGGCACGCTCGTAGTACTTGATGCCCTGACCTACGCTGGTAACCGCGCCAGCCTCTCGTCCCTAGAAGGGCAGGCTTGTACCTTTGTCGCCGGTGACATCAACGACACGCCCTTGGTTGAGAAACTGCTGCAGGAGCACGAGCTCAATACCATCGTGCATTTTGCCGCCGAGAGTCATGTCGATCGCTCCATTCACGATCCTGACGCCTTTCTGAACACCAACATCCTTGGCACCCATAGCCTGTTGCGCGCGGCGCGCAAGCAATGGCTGGACGGGCCGCAGGGAGTGATTCCGCATCGCTTTCACCACATTTCTACTGACGAGGTCTACGGCACCCTGGGGCCGCAAGATCCGGCGTTTCGGGAAGATACTCCCTATGCCCCCAACTCGCCTTATGCGGCGAGCAAGGCAGCTTCCGACCATCTCGTGCGTGCCTACCAGCACACCTACGGCCTGTGTACGACGACCAGTAACTGCTCCAACAACTATGGGCCGTATCACTTCCCGGAAAAGCTGATTCCCCTGGTCATTCTCAATATTTTGCATGGCCGCCCCTTGCCCATCTACGGTGACGGCCAGCAGATCCGTGACTGGCTCTTTGTCGAGGACCACTGTCAGGGGATTGCCCTGATTCTGGAGCAGGGCGTAGAGGGGGAGAACTACAACATTGGCGGCCACAATGAATGGGCGAACCTCGACATCGTGCGCTTGATTTGCCGTTTACTGGATGAAGCCTTTGCCGCAGACGCAACGCTAGCAGAACGCTACCCGCATGCCGCGCCCTCACAGGGAAAGCCAGCCGAGAGCCTGATTAGCTACGTTAAGGACCGTCCCGGTCATGACCGCCGCTATGCCATCGACGCCAGTAAGATTGGGCGTGAGCTGGGCTACACGCCGCAACACAGTTTTGAAGAGGGGATTCGCAAGACGGTGGACTGGTACCTGCAGAACACCGGCTGGTGGCAGCCCCTGCTCGGCGAACAGTATGCACAGTGGGTACAGAAGCAGTACGCGAGCTGAGGGTCGAGCCACTTATATTTTTCGCCACAGTAATCTGGTTCCATCATTGGGGCAGAGGGAAGGGCAAGCATAGTCTCCCCCGCCTAGGCCAAGCGGGAAAGCGGGTACGATGCGTTAGTGGAGCTGCTCGGTTATTGAGCCGGCTTGTCCGTATCCAACGCAAAATGCCCACTAAATTCGGCCCGATCAATCACATGGCCTAGGGGGTGAAACTCCACAGCTTGTGGATCGTCTGCTGGCGGTGGGGCGATATCGCCGGGATCGCGCTGCTTCCGCAGTTTTTCCTTGACCGCTGCCCAGCTTGCCCCTTCTGCAAGACCCAGGCTCGGCAAATCACAGGCCAGCAGGTGGAAGTCATAATACTGCAGCTCATGGTCGGGCGAAGCGACCGGAGGATGGTAGCTACTTGCGCCAAAATCATTTTTCCCCGTTTGGGCACCTTCGGGGATGGGCCCACCCTCGGGAATGCCGGAAGCTCTTGGCGGAATATCGTAGACCAGCCAGTGTACGCGTTGGCTGGCTGTGCCGCTGCGGTGCTCCATGAGCAATATCAGGCTCTTGGTGTGCTCCGGCAGATGCAGCCAACTAATGGGTGGGATCATGCCCTCGCCGGGCTGGGCAAAACGCTGGGGAATCCAGTCTTCTGGGTCGATACCGGTGCTGAATACTTTCATTTCGGCCGTCATCGTTATCTCCTTTGCTTTGGATGAAGGTACAGAAATAACCCTTTTTTTAGTGTAGACGATGCGTGTTGGTTCTGCGTCCCGCGCAGCAGGGCTTGGGCGGCCTGTTGCGGCTGCAGTACCGGAATCCCCGCCGCAGCTTCCACTGCCATCGCCGCCTGTGCTATAAACTCGCCGAATCGGCAGGGGTGACGACGTATGGCGAGTACGATCCTGAGAGACGCCGGGAGTGGCGTGGAACAACTCTGGTTTCACCAGCATGCGCCGAGCGTGGGGGCGTTGGATGCGCTGCTGCACAAACTTGATCTGCCCGACGATCTCTTTGAAGACCTTTTGATACCGGAGCAAAGCCCGCGTCTGGAGCGGGTGGGCTCTTTCCTCCTGCTGGTCATGCAGTTTCCCTGGCGCAGTGATGGCTCTGAAGGGGAGTGTGTGCTGCGCCCGTTCGCCTTGCTTTGGGGGGAGGGTCGTCTGTGGAGCTTTGCGGAAGTCGAGTGGCCCTTTCTTGGGCAATGGAACGCGCGCAAATTTGAAGACCCGCGCCAAACTCTGATCTGGATCTTGCAGGTTCTTGCATCGAGCTACCAGCACACGGTGGAACGACTGCGACGCGAGATTCTCGAAGTGGAGTCGCGTCTGGATGAAACGCAGCGCACCGAGGATTTTTATGAGCTACTGGCCGTGAGCAAGGCGCTCACCCGTTTTTATGTGACTCTGGCGAGCAACATCGTGGCAGTGTTCAAGGTCTCACGCAGTGCGGCGCTGCGCTGGGGGGATGAAAACCGCTCGGCGCTGAACCGCGCCATTGCCGACCTGCAGCACGCCCGCGATCGCGCCGAGATTAGTGCCAATACCGCGAATGACATGATGGACGCTTATGCTGGCATGGTGCAGATCAACATCAATCACGGCCTGAAAGTGCTGACCGTGATTGCCCTCGTTCTCTATGTGCCCAGCCTGGTTGCTACCGTTTTTGGCGTCAACGTGCCGCTATTGGAGCAAAGGAGTCACTGGACCGTGTGGGTGGCGATAGGTGTTGCCTTTCTGATTTCGATTGCCATGACCCTGCACTTCAAGCGTCGAGGATGGTTATGAAGAGTATGCGTGCAGCTCGCGTTATCGCCATTCGCGGCGAAGGACGCCGAACTTATCACTGGACCAGTGTTGTGGCTCCCGACGCCCAGCAGGTTGCCGAGCTTACCCAGCGTTTCCAGATTTACGAAGAATTCTTTCAGGATGTTCAGGACCTTGATGAACGCCCACGTCTGGAAAAAGAGGCCAACAACATCCTCGTGATCCTGAAGATTCCGGTCGCGCGCAGCGATCCGGATTCCGGTCGCCCGAGCTTTGCCGTGATCCCTCTAGGGATCGTTTTTGGCCGTGAGGAAATCCTGACCGTGAGTTCGGAAGAGTTGCCGCTGCTGCGCGCCATTGAGGCACAACTGTCGCAAGAAACCGACGAGCTCGACCCACGCTGGCTGACGGTGGAAATGATCCAGCGCATGGCACGCGCCTTTCTCGATGCCCTGCGGGTAATCAATGGCGAAATCGTCCATACCGAAGCGCGTCTGCATGACTCGCAGAGCAACGACGAATTCTTCAGTATGCTCAGCCTCAGCAAGATCCTCATCCGATTTACTTCGGCCCTGCGCGGTGACATCTCCGTTTTGCAACAACTGTTGCGCTTGCCGGTCATTACCCAGGATGAAGAGGACTCCGAAGACCTCGCCGATGCCCTGATCGACCTGCAGCAGGCACGCGACATGACGGAAATTTACACCTCCACCATCACCAACATGATGGACGCCTATGGTGGCGTGCTGCAGACCAACATCAGCAATACCCTGAAAGTGATCACCGGCTGGACGGTGATCATCGCCATTCCCGCTACTGTGGCCACTATTTACGGCATGAATGTACCCTTACCCATACAGAATTGGCCGTATGCCTGGCCAACACTCATGGGCGGGGGATTTTTTGTCTCCCTGCTCACGGTGCTGTGGTTTCGGAGTCGTCATTGGATCTGAACCCGTGGCTCTGGACGCGCTGGCGTACCCCTGCCGCGATGCCGGCGACAGTACCAGTGCGCGGTGCTTTTATTCTCGGCGCCGATGCGCAGGAGGGCTGGCGCGGTTATGCACAGGCCCTGGGCCTCTCTCCAGCCTGGTTTGTCGCGCCGCGCGCCGATGAACTGCTGGCCACTTACGGCGCGCGCCTGGAACAGCCGAGCAGTGGCGTGTGGCACCTGCATCTGCCCTACGTCTACGATTTGGCGGATGCCGAGCAGGGCGAGGAGCGCCTGATGGAGTCTGTGTTAGGGGTCATTGTTGGGCCGCAGAGCCTGTGGGTGCTTTCCCCCGGCGAAGGGCTGGAAGCAGTCTATCATGACGTAGAAGAAATGAGCGATCCGGATAGCCGTGAACAAGCCTTGTTACGCATGGTGTTGGTAGCTATCCACAGCCATGATATGGGCGCGCAACGGATCGTACAGCGACTCAAAGAGCTGCGCACGGCTTTGCGGAAGTCGATGACGAATCGTGAGTTGCGGGAAATCGTCAAACTCAATCGCAGTATGGGAGATCTGGTCGTGTCCTTGCGGGATCTCGGTCATACCTTACGCACTTGGCTCTGGGAGCTGGAAGAAACTGATCAGCTGCTGCCCATTGTCGAGGAATTGCAGGCCGAACTGCGGCGAGTAGAAGATGGCGTCACGCTGGTCTGGGAACGCTATACCTCGGTAACCAATTGTTACACCGGTATTGTACAGAACAATTCCCACTCGGTGATGAAGGTGATGACTCTGTGGCTGGCGCTATTGATGATCCCCATTGCCCTAATCATGCCCTTTCATATGGAAACCCATCTGCCCTTGGGGCACTGGCACTTCACTTGGTATTTTCTGCTCGCCTACGGCTTTGGTGCGTCCCTGTTTATGGCGTGGTGGGGACGGCGTCATGGCTTCTTCGACATCTGAGGGGACGGCATGCTAGAGCGAGTTCTAGGCGCCTTTCTTACCGGCAATGGTCGCAGCCGCGACTGGTTGCAGCTTCTTGCTCCCAGTGATGAAGAGCTAGAGCAGGCTGCTGCCAGTCTTGGGGTTCCCGAACCCTTCTTGCGGCGGCGTTTGGAAGATAAACCGGCGCGCCCCTTCGTACGCGAACACGGCTTTTTAGCCCTGCAATTTACCGTCCCGCACCACCATGCGCCGCATTCCAGTACCTTTGATTTGCTGCCCCTGACCGTGATTCTGGTACCTGGATATCTCGTTACCCTGAGCCAGGAGCCAGTGCGATTTCTAGACGAGCTGCTCGATCCTGCGGCACCACGCAAGCGCTGGGAGCTGGTCTTGCAAATCATTCACGAAATCGCTCGCCGCTACGTGCGCATGTCCCGCGACGTAGGACAGGAATTGGGGCAGATCGAGAAGGAGCTGCGTCGGGCACAACGGGTGAACATTATTTATCAGGCACTGGAGGTTAATGATCGCTTGCTCGACCTTGACCTGGGCCTTTTGCAACTGGAGCATTTGCTGGAAGAACTGCGTCCGTGGTTACCGAAAGACTCGGCGGATTTTCAGGAGTACTACGAAGACAGCCGCATCGAGCTGCGTCAGGCGCGCGAGCAGGTCGACACCGAGCAAGAAACCATCAACAGTCTGCTCAACGCCTACACTTACGTGGTGAACAACAACGTCAACAATATCTTCAAGTTCATGGCCGCCCTAATTATTTTGGCGACTATCCCACTCTTTATTCCTGGCGCCGCAGCCATGAATGTCCCCTTGGGACCGCTTCCGGATTCCCACTCTGCCTTCTACCTGATCACTGGTGGTCTGATTCTAGTGGAAGTTACCACGGGATTAATTTTCTACCGTATTGGCTGGCTGCGGCTGCGCTAAGGACGCGCTCCACCAGTAGCATTCCCCCGTCAAATCATGGTATAAAGCGCCTCTTTTCTGTGGGGGATAGTGGTTATGTCCAGAGTTTGCAAGGTTACGGGCAAGAAGCCCATGGCAGGGAACAATGTCTCCCATGCCAACAACAAGACGCGTCGGCGCTTTCTGCCGAATCTGCAATACAAGCGCTTTTGGGTCGCGAGCGAGAATCGTTGGGTACGGCTGCGGATCAGCACCCAGGCGATTCGTACCATCGACAAGAAGGGCATCGATGCGGTCCTGGCGGATCTGCGTGCTGCTGGCGAGAAGATCTGAGGACTGAACAATGCGTGACAAGATCAAGTTGGTTTCTACCGCGGGCACCGGGCACTTCTACACCACTACCAAGAATAAGAAGAACACCCCGGACAAGCTCGAGTTCGTCAAGTACGATCCCAAGGCGCGCAAGCACGTTGCCTATCGGGAAGACAAAATCAAGTAATTCTCTGGTCTCTTGGCACTCTCTGCGCTAGAGTGCCAAGAAGACGCCCGGAGTGGGCGTGTCCTGGAGGCAACACAAAATGGATGCGCGTGCCCGTCATTTACTGAAATCGCTTATTGAGCAGCACATCAGCAGCGGCCAGCCTGTGGGCAGCCGGCAGCTGGCGCGTGATGCCGGCTTGGCTATCAGTCCGGCCACTGTGCGCAACGTGATTGCCGATCTCGAAGATGAAGGTTACGTCATCTCGCCGCATACCTCGGCGGGGCGTATCCCCACGTCCAGCGGCTACCGATTTTTTGTTGACTCTCTCATCCATGTGGCACCGTTGTCTGGGTCTGCGCAGCGCGTGCTACTGCAACGCATCGGCGCGCGCGTGCCCGATGCCGAAGAGGTGTTGCATGCCGCCACCGAGGCCCTCTCGGAGATGACGCGCATGGTCGGCTTCATCCGCGTGCCCAAACGAGCGACGCAGACCTTGCGTCATGTCGATTTTATTGCCTTGCGCGAGCGTGAGGTCTTGGCCATCTTCGTTACCGACAAAGGCGAGGTCGAAAACCGCCTGATTCGCGTCGAGACGCCCTTGAGCGCTGCGGCGCTAACCCAGGCCGCGAATCGTTTCAATGCCAGTTATGGTGGACGTCCCCTGCAAGAGGTGATGGCTTTGCTCGACGAGGACCTGCGCCAGTCGCGGGCGGAGATGGACCATATCCTGCGCAATGCCATGGAGTTGGGCAAGGAGATGCTGGCGGCCGATCAGGAGCGCATGCTCATCGAGGGCGAATTACAACTGCTCGATTTGCCCGATTTTGCCGTCAATGAACGCTTGCGTGAGTTGCTTTCAGTGGTGCGGCAGAAGCGCGAGCTGGTCATGCTCCTTGATCAGAGTATGCGTGGCAGTGATGTGCGTCTCTTTATTGGCGGCGAGTCCGGTTTCGCGCCCTTGAGCGACTTCACCCTGATCTCTGCCCCCTACCAGATTGACGGCGAGCCGGTGGGGGTGATTGGCGTGCTCGGCCCCATGCGCATGCCTTATCAGGATATCATTCCCTTGGTAGATGGCACCGCACGTCTGCTCGGGCAGGCCCTTTCCCACAGCGAAATGATCTCCTCTTGAAATGGCAGCGGGTCCACCCCATCTAAGGGTTGGACGAAGCTTGAGGAAGTACCCAATGAGTGAAACAGAACAGCATCCACAGGCCACGGAGGCGCCAGCAGAAGAGGGTGCCGCGCTTGCAGAAACCGATTGGCAGGCACAGGCAGAGAAGTTCCGTAACGACTATTTGCGTTCCCTGGCCGACATGGAAAACCTGCGCAAACGCATGGAAAAGCAGATGGAAGATGCGCGCAACTATGCCGTCGAACGCTTTGCCCGCGAGTTGCTGCCAGTTGCCGATAGCCTGGAGATGGCCTTGGCAACGCCCAATGGCGAGGACGAGGCAATGACGCAGTTCCGCCAGGGAATTGAGAATACCTTGAATCTCTTTGTCGGTGCCCTGGGCAAGGCCGGGGTGCGGCCAGTGGAAGTTGAAAACGGCCGCTTTGACCCCAATCTGCATCAAGCGATTGCCATGGTAGAAGGTGAGGGTGAGCCGAACCGCGTTCTGGCAGTACACCAGAAAGGATATTTGATTCACGACCGTTTGTTGCGGCCCAGCATGGTGTCGGTCTCCAAGGCCGCCAAGCCGCAGTAACGATCGCGGGTATTGCAAATTTAACTTGTAGGAGATGGAATAATGGCTAAAGTTATTGGTATCGATTTGGGAACCACCAATTCCTGCGTCGCCGTCATGGAAGGTGACAAGGTCAAGGTGATCGAGAATAGTGAAGGTAAGCGCACTACGCCTTCCATTATCGCCTTCAGCGAAGACGGCGAAGTTCTGGTTGGCGAGTCCGCCAAGCGCCAGGCGGTGACCAACCCGGAAAACACCATCTACGAGGTCAAGCGCCTGATCGGTCGCAAGTTTGATGATGCAGAAGTGCAGAAAGACATGAAGCACGTCCCCTATAAAATCGTCAAATCCGATAATGGCGATGCCTGGGTAGAGGCGCGTGGCAAGAGCTATTCGCCGCAGCAGATTTCTGCTTATATTTTGCAGAAGATGAAAAAGACTGCCGAAGATTATCTCGGCGAGACGGTTACTGAGGTGGTGATTACCGTGCCCGCGTACTTCAACGACGCGCAGCGCCAGGCAACCAAGGATGCCGGTCGCATCGCCGGCCTGGAAGTAAAGCGCATCATTAACGAACCAACGGCAGCGGCCTTGGCTTTTGGTGAAGACAAAAACCCCGGCGACAGCAAAATTGCAGTCTATGATCTGGGTGGTGGCACCTTCGACGTGTCCATCATCGAAATTGCCGAAATGGACGGCGAGCATCAATTTGAAGTGCTCTCCACTAACGGTGATACCTTCCTCGGTGGCGGTGACTTTGATAACCGCATCATCAATTATCTGGCAGATTCCTTCAAAGCCGAGGCGGGGATTGACCTGCGCAGCGATCGTTTGGCCATGCAGCGTCTGAAGGAAGCAGCAGAGAAGGCAAAGATCGAGCTTTCCTCGTCCGCGCAGACCGACGTCAACTTGCCCTTTATCACTGCCGATCAGTCTGGTCCCAAGCATCTCAACATGAAACTGACCCGGGCCAAGCTGGAGTCCTTGGTGGAAGACCTGATCGATCGCAGCATGGCACCGTGCAAGGTGGCTATGACGGATGCCGCGCTCAGTTCCAGCCAGATTTCCGATGTGATTCTCGTGGGTGGACAGACCCGCATGCCCAAAGTGCAGGACAAGGTCAAGGAGTTCTTTGGCAAGGAGCCGCGTAAGGACGTCAACCCCGACGAGGCAGTGGCGATTGGTGCTGCAGTCCAGGGTGCTGTGCTTTCCGGTGACAAAAAAGATGTGTTGCTGATGGACGTTACGCCCTTGTCTCTCGGTATCGAGACCCTGGGTGGGGTAATGACGAAGCTGATCGAAAAGAACACCACGATTCCTACGCGTAAGTCGCAGGTTTTTTCGACCGCCGAAGATAATCAGTCGGCAGTGACGGTGCATGTGTTACAGGGCGAGCGGGAACTGGCACGCGACAACAAGTCTCTGGCGCGCTTTGATCTGACGGATATCCGTCCGGCGCCACGTGGTATGCCGCAGGTCGAGGTCACCTTCGACATCGACGCCAACGGCATCCTGCATGTCTCGGCCAAGGATAAGGAGACCAACAAGGAGCAGTCGATCAAGATTACCGCCAGCTCTGGTCTTTCCGAGGCAGAGATTCAGCGCATGATCAAGGAGGCCGAGGCCAACGCTGCCGACGACAAGAAGGCGCGTGCCCTGATCGAGGCGCGCAATGAGGCAGATGGCAGCGTGCATGGGGCGCGCAAGGCCCTTGGCGAACATACGTCGGCTCCGGCAGAGGTTCGCAGTAAGGTGGAAGGCGCTGTTAGCGCCGTGGAAGCGGCGGTGAAGGGCGAGGACCCCGAGGCGATCAAGGCGGCGGTTGCCACCCTGATGACCTCTATGTCAGAGCTCCTGCAGCACGCCTCCCCGGCCGGGCAAGCTGGGCCTGGTGATGCTGCGGGCGCTGGTGGTGCGGATCATGCCAAAGACGATGATGTGGTCGAAGCCGAGTTCGAGGAAGTCGACAAGAAGTAAGGCCGCGATCACCCCAGGAGGGCAGGGAAGCATCCCTGCCCTTGCCTGTTTCTGGAAATGGATGCGATGAGCAAACGCGATTACTACGAAATTCTGGAAGTCACCCGCACGGTGGATGACGGTGAGCTGAAAAAGTCTTACCGACGCTTGGCGATGCGTTATCACCCCGATCGCAACCCTGACGACCACACAGCGGAAGAGCGCTTCAAGGAACTCAGCGAAGCGTATGAGGTTTTGTCCGACCCGCAAAAGCGTCGCGCCTACGACCAGTTTGGTCACGCCGGTGTGCAGGGTGGTGGCGGAGGAGGTGCTGGCTTTGGTGGTTTCGGTGGAGCTGGCGGTTTTGGCGATATTTTTGGCGATATTTTCGAGCAATTCAGCCGCGGCGGCTTTGGCTTTCAGCAAGACGCCGGTCGCGGCAGCGACTTACGCTATCGCCTTGATCTGAGTCTGGAGGAAGCGGCGGCCGGCAAGACCGTTGAACTTGACATCCCCAGTTCGGTGGCCTGTGAGTCCTGCCATGGCACAGGGGCGGAAGCGGGGACTGATGTCGAGGACTGCCGTACTTGTGGCGGGCATGGACAAGTGCGTATGGCACAAGGTTTCTTCTCGGTTACACGCCCCTGCCCCAACTGCGGGGGAAGTGGCAAGGTGGTCAAGAATCCCTGCAAAACCTGCAAGGGCCAGGGACGAGTCAAGAAAAATCGGCAGGTAGAGGTCAAGATCCCCGCGGGTGTGGATACCGGAGATCGCATTCGCCTGAGCGGTGAGGGCGAGGCTGGTGAGCGCGGCGCATCACCCGGCGATTTGTATGTCGAGATCCAGGTGCGACCGCACAATCTCTTTGAGCGCGATGGTGATAACCTGCATTGCGCCGTGCCGGTAAGCTTTACTACCCTGGCTCTTGGCGGCGAACTCGAGGTTCCCACCCTGAGTGGTCGCGCCAAGATCCAGATTCCTGCTGGCACCCAGTCGGGTAAGGTTTTTCTGCTGCGCGGCAAGGGCATCCAAGGGGTGCGCAGCCGCATGACCGGTGATCTCCATTGTCGAGTACAGGTAGAGGTGCCCGTCAAACTCTCCGAACGGCAACGGGAACTCTTACAGGAATTCGCCGCCGAAACCGGAGAGGCGGCGCAGCATCCGCAGCAGGAGAGTTGGTGGGCCAAGGCCAAGGATTTTTTTGAGCGTATAGGGAGTTGAGATGACGATTCGCGTAGCGTTGGCCGCGGCAGCCGGCAAAATGGGCAAGGCGATTGTTGCCGCGCTGAGCGAGCAGTCCGATTTGCAACTGGTTGCCGCTCTGGGGCGCCCCGGGGCGTCTGCGCTCGGCGAAGATGTCGGTCGTCTCGCGGGGCTTGCGGAACTGGGCGTCCCGCTGTCTGCGCAACTGGCTGAGGCCCTGGCGCAGGCTGACGTCCTGATCGACTTCAGCCCGGCCGATGCCGCCCTCTGCCACCTACGTGCGGCGGCGCAAGTCCAGCGACCGGTGGTCTTGGGCAGCACCGGGTTCAGCGCCGATCAGCAAATGGAGTTGCAGGAATTGAGTCGCCAGATTCCTTTGCTTGCTGCACCCAACATGAGTGTGGGCATCAATGTCCTGCTGGCTCTCTTGCCGCGGGTGGTTGCCAGCATGGGCGAGGACTATGACATCGAGATCATCGAGGCGCATCATAGTCAAAAGCGCGATGCCCCATCGGGCACGGCCCTCGCCTTGGGACGCGCTGCGGCTGCGGGGCGCAATGCCGAGCTTGATGAGCTCGCCTGTTGGGATCGCAACGGTGTCTCCGGACCGCGCGGCAAGGGTAGCATCGGTTTTGCTACCCTGCGTGCCGCCGATGTGGTCGGCGAGCATAGTGTTTGGCTGGCTGGTGCCGGGGAGCGTCTGGAGCTTACCCATCGCGCCAGTAGCCGCCGCAATTTTGCTGAAGGCGCGTTGCGCGCGGCACGTTGGGTGCACGGGCGAGCGCCTGGTCTCTATGACATGCAAGACGTTCTTGGTCTGCACAGCGTAGCTGCCGTAGAATGACTGTATTAGCACAATCTTTTGGAGGCGACGATGCAATATGTAGTAGCCAACCGGGTGCCCGTAAAGCCAGATTTTCATAGCGAATTTGAAGAACGTTTCCGCAAGCGCGCCGGCGAGGTGGAAAAACAAGCGGGTTTTGTACGTATGGAGATCCTGCGTCCGGTCGACGATAACGGCGTCTATGTCGTGCTCACCCATTGGGCAGACAAGGCGGCCTTTGACTCCTGGTTGCGTAGTGATGACTTCAAGGCGGTACACAAAAATCCCTTGCCCAAGGAGGCCTTTGGTGAGGGCGGCGGGCTGGAGCAGCACGAGGTTATTATTGCCGCCGGCTGAGCCCGGGGCGAACGGAGAAGGCAATTGCCATGGCAGAGTTAGAAAAGCAGCAGGTAGAGCAGGCCCTGAGCAGCATTCACGACCCCTATCTCGGCAAGGATCTTGCCGCTGCCGGGGTCTTGAAAGCGGTGGAGGGGCAGCGCATACGGATTGAATTGCCCTATCCGGCGCAGGGTATCGCTGGCAAGTTTGGCGAAGAGATCGCGACAGCCGTCCAGAAAGTTACCGGCGTAAAAGCCGATGTTGAGGTGCAGCAGAATATTCGCACACATCAGGCGCAGCGTGGCGTCAAACTGCTGGATGGCATCAAAAACATCATCGCCGTTGCCTCGGGTAAGGGTGGCGTTGGCAAATCCACCACCTCCGTCAACCTGGCCTTGGCCCTCGCGCAAGAAGGCGCCACGGTAGGGATATTGGACGCCGACATTTATGGCCCCAGTCAGCCGCGCATGCTGGGCATCGAAGGCAAGCCGACCAGTAAGGATGGAAAAAAGATGGAGCCCATGGAGGGGCACGGCATCAAGGCCATGTCCATCGGCTTCCTGATCGATGAGGAAACCCCTATGGTCTGGCGTGGCCCGATGGTTATGCAGGCCCTGGAGCAACTGCTTTCGGACACTCGCTGGGGCGAACTTGACTACCTCGTCATCGACTTGCCGCCAGGCACCGGCGATACCCAGCTCACCCTGGCGCAAAAGGTGCCGGTCTCTGGTGCTGTCATCGTCACCACGCCACAGGATATCGCCCTTCTGGATGCCCGCAAGGGTTTGAAAATGTTTGAGAAGGTCGGTGTTCCCATCCTTGGCGTCATCGAGAATATGAGCTTCTACATTTGTCCCAAATGTGGCAATGAAGATGACATCTTTGGCCATGGCGGTGGTGCGGCGATGGCCGAGCAGTATGGGGTGGAGTTCCTGGGTGCGGTGCCCCTTGATCGTCGCATCCGCGATGAGGCCGATAATGGCGCGCCGACCGTGGTGGCCGCGCCGGACTCTCAGCTGGCCAAGATCTATCGCGAACTGGCACGGCATGTGGCTGGCCGCATTGCCTTGCAGGCAGTGGACCACAGCCGCAAATTCCCCAAGATTGTGATCGAGAACCGCTAGGAGCTGGGATGGCCATCAAGTCCGACCGCTGGATTCGGCAAATGGCCGAAGAACAGGGCATGATCGAACCCTTTTCGCCGCAGCAGGTGCGGCAGATCGAGGGGCAGCCAATCATCTCTTACGGGCTTTCCTCTTACGGCTACGACATTCGCTGTGCTGGTGAATTCAAGGTCTTCACCAATGTGCGCAGCGCCATTGTTGACCCTAAAAACTTCAGCGAAGACTCTTTTGTAGACTTCACCGGTGATACCTGCGTCATCCCCCCCAACTCCTTTGCCCTGGCGCGGACGGTGGAATATTTTCGCATCCCGCGCAATGTGCTCACCATCTGCCTAGGCAAATCCACCTACGCGCGCTGCGGCATCATTGTCAATGTCACCCCATTCGAGCCGGAATGGGAGGGCTATGTGACTCTGGAGTTCTCCAACACCACCCCACTACCGGCCAAGATCTACGCCAATGAAGGAGTGGCGCAGGTGCTGTTTTTCGAGTCCGACGAGGTCTGCGAGGTCTCTTACGCCGACCGCAAGGGCAAGTACCAGGGGCAGCACGGCGTTACCCTACCGCGCGCCTGACTTTCTGCTACTAATGCCCCTCGCCGCTGGCCTCGTTCTCGGCGCGGGCGTGGCTGCCCTTATGGGTAAGAAAGAGCGCCAGGGCGACCAGGGCGATACCGAGGGCCAGGTAGAGCAGATCCAGAAAGTTGTTCACATGCATCGACAGGGAGCGCTCAAAGAAGCTGACGATCAGGATCATCAGGATGACTTTGGCGAGGCGGTCCTTGAGATCGTCTAAACTGCGGATAAACAGCACGCGCGAGCCCTTGGATTCGCCTGCGACATCGATCTTGCTGATAAAGAGCTCATACAGGCCGAGAGAAAAGATTAGCAGGATAGTCGCCAGCAGGTAGCCATCGACAATGCTGACGGCGTGGGCGACCACTTCCAGATGAAACTCACTGCGTGCCGCGCTGGACAAGCTTGGGCTGGCATACTCGAAGATATGGCCGACCAGGTGCCAGGCGTCGACCGAGGTCATAAAAAATACCGCAAAGGCCACGAACATGCTGGCGATGACCGCCAGCAAAACAACAAAGCGGCTATTCCACAGCAGCCACTCAAATACCGCCTCAATTTTTTCGCCCATTCTGTGCCTCAGTGTTTTCCGGTGCTGCCAAAACCACCCTCGCCGCGCTCCGTCGCAACAAATTCTTCGACCACGTGCACTTGTGGGCGGAGCACTGGCACCAGGATCATCTGCGCTACCCTCTCGCCTACGGCAATCGTGAAGGGTTCCCGGCCGCGATTCCACAGGGAAACTTTGAGTGGCCCTTGGTAATCGGCATCAATGAGGCCAACTAGATTGCCTAGCACGAGTCCCTTATGCCCGAGTCCGGAGCGAGGAAGGAGCAGGGCGGCAACGCCGGGATCGCCGATGTGCATGGCGAAGCCCGCTGAAACCAGGGCCGCTTCTCCCGGAGCCAGGGTTAGGGGCGCGTCTATGCAGGCACGTAAGTCCATGCCCGCCGCGGCATCACTGGCGTAGTGGGGAAGGGGCCAGTCCTGGCCGAGGCGGGGGTCGAGGATGCGAATAGCGAGCTTTTCCATCTAGTTCCTTCCGTGCAAACAGGTGGCGAGATGATGCAACAGGGCGCGCGCCAGGTCGAGCTTGTTGCTGCGGGGCAGCTCCCAGCGCCGATCTGCGCAAAAGAGCACGGCGGCATTTTCTGTGCCGCCCATGGCACCGCTGCGCAGGTCATTGACGACGGCAAAATCCGCCCCCTTGGCACGTAATTTGGCTACGGCGCGCTCCTCGTCATTATGTGTCTCGGCGGCAAAGGCCAAAATATAGCGCGGGCGTTGTGGGTCGTCGTGCAGGCGGTGGACGATGTCTGGGTTGGCGAGCAGAAATAACTGCTCAGGTAGTTCGCCTTTGCTCTGTTTTTCCGCAGACGTTTTCGCTGGCCGATGATCAGCAACGGCAGCATTGGCCAGCAAGAGATCAATGCGCGCTGTCTGGACGATGCCCTGGCAGACTGCGAGCATCTCCTGCGCTGATTCGACTTCAATCCTCTCAACCCCAGTGGGGCAGGTCAGGGCGTTGGGGCCGCTGACTAGGGTCACTCGGGCGCCGCGTTCAGCAGCCGCCTGGGCAAGGGCATAGCCCTGGCGGCCGCTCGAACGATTGCTGAGCCCCCGCACCGGGTCCCAGGCCTCCCAGGTCGGCCCAGCAGTGACCAGCACATTCCAGCCTGCCCAGGGTTTGGGCGCGAGGGCTAGACGCAGTTGATCGACGACCTCGATCAGTTCCAGCAAGCGCCCGGCGCCGGTTTCGCCACAGGCGAGATCACCACTCTCAGGTCCAAAGAACGTCACCGCATCGTCACGCAATTGCCGTACATTGCGTTGTGTCGCGGTGTTCTCCCACATAGCGGTGTTCATCGCTGGCGCCAGGAAGAGAGGCGCGCGGCTGGCAAGCACGATGGTGCTTGGCAGGTCATCGGCGAGGCCCTGCGCCAGGCGTGCCAGGCCGCTCGCCGAAATCGGAGCGTAGAGCACCGCATCCGCCCAGCGCGCCAGCGCGATATGGTCCATCGCCGCCTCTTCGACGGGAGAGAACAGCGACTGGCGTACCGGCTGCCCACTCACTGCCTGCAGGGCCAGTGGCGCAACAAAATCGGCGGCGTGGCTGCTCAACGCCACGCGCAGTTCCGCCCCGCAGCCGCGCAGCAGGCGAATCAGCTCCGGGGTTTTGTAGGCGGCGATGCTGCCGCCAATCAACAGAAGAATTTTCTTGCCCGCCAGAGGGTCCATCTTGCCTCGCTTTCTATTACACTACAGGCAACTAGGATACGAAAAAGAGGGAGCGTATGGCTATCACCGATTGGCCTGCGGACGAGCGTCCGCGGGAGCGTTTGTTGGCAAAAGGGGCGGAGAGTCTTTCCGATGCGGAATTGTTGGCGATCTTTTTGCGGGTTGGTGTGCGCGGCAAAAGCGCCGTCGAGCTCGCGCGGGACCTCTTGCAGCGTTTCGGCGGCCTGCGCGGTTTGCTGACTGCACAGCGAGAGGCCTTTTGTGCCGAGCACGGACTCGGCAACGCCAAGTTTGCGCAGTTGCAGGCAGTTGTGGAGATGGCACGGCGGCACCTGGCCGAAAGCTGGAAGCGGGGCGAGGCCCTCGAATCGCCAAGCCGGGTAGCGGAGTACTTGCGCTCCAGCCTGCGCGATCGCGCACGGGAGGTCTTCGCCGTACTATTTCTCGATCAGCGACATCGCGTCCTGCGCTTTGAGGAGATGTTTCAGGGTACGATCGATAGCGCCAGCGTGCACATTCGCGAGGTCGCCAAGCGCGCCCTAGAACTCAATGCTGCCGCTCTGATCGTCGCGCACAATCATCCTTCGGGGGTCGCCGAACCCAGTGTTGCCGACCTCCAGCTCACCCGCCGCTTGGAGGAGGCCTTGCGCCTTTTTGATCTGCGCTTGCTGGATCACTTCATCATCGGTGATGGTGAGCCGCTTTCTCTGCGTGAGGCGGGTGGCTGGTGAAGAAAAATGTACCTCTCTGGCAGCGTGGACGCTATGCGCTCGCTGGTTTGGCGCGTGCCCTGCGCGGGGAGGCCAGCTTTCGTACGGAGATTGGTGCCAGTGTTTTGGGCGTCGCCCTGCTGTTAGTTACCCGCGCGCCAGTTCTGTGGTGGGCCATGCTCATTCTGCTCATGGCGGCAATTCTCGCAGCCGAGCTGCTCAATACGGCAATTGAAACTCTGGCTGATCGCGTCAATCCAGAGGTGGATCCGCTCATTGGTTATGCCAAGGACCTCGGTGCAGCAGCGGTATTTGTACTCAGCGTTGCCGCTATTCTCCTTGCCATTTGTTTGCTTTGGAGCTTTTTTCACGGAGCCGGCGGTTTTGCGCCTCCTCCCTGATCCGTTTATAGTGAGTATAGGAATTTTGGGATAACGCAATCTATGGGTATCAACGCGTCACTTACCATCATTGCGATCGCAGCGATCATCGGGCTATTAATTTTTGCGGTGGTCGCGGGGGTCATCGTACGCACCTTCCTGCGACTGGAGAGGGTGCTTGCGCGAATGGAGCAGGATTTTGCGCCATTGCTTTTCGACGTCAAAGTGATGCTCGTCGAGTTGCAAAAGATCGTGCGTGGTGGTGGCAAGCAGATGGAACGCGTCGAGTCGACCCTGCGTTATATTGATCGGGAGCTGCGTGCCAGTGTCGATACACTCACCGTTCCTATTCAGGAACTTGGACTGTGGGCGCGGGCCGTGCGTGCGGGATGGCGCTACTTTGCGCGCCGTCGATGACGCTCCCCATTTCAGCAACGTTTGGAGGGTACAGATGAAAAACTCAGCAGCAGGTTTTGTGATGGGCTTATTGGTTGGAGCAGCGGCCGGTGTTCTGTTGGCCCCGGCCAGTGGTGCGGAAACGCGCGACGACCTGCGCCGCAGTATGCAGCGCGGCAGGGAACAACTGCGAGAACTGGAAACTCTGGCGGAAGAGCGTATTACCCGGCTCATCGACGAGATTCAGGAGAAAACCCAGCAGTTGCTTGCGTCGGGTGGTGAGTTGATGGATGCCAAGCGCCAGGATTTGCAGGAAGCTATTCAAGTCGCGAAGCGGGCCTTGGCGGAAGAGCGCGAGATCATGCTGCGTTCGCGGCGCGAGCGGCAACTGGAAGCGGAAATCGACCAGTCCGAGGACTAAGCGCGCAGTTTTTTATGCGGTAATCAATCAAATCATGGTGCAAGGGGCTTCCAGCGTCGTTAAGATAGCGCCAGTTTTCTGTCAAGGAGTAGTACAATGGCTGATAAATTGCTGATGGTTATGGTCAACACCGATCCTTCCAATCCACAGGAACTGGGTGCACCTTTCTTCCAGGCCACGGTTGCCGCGGCGATGGACTTTGAGGTGGAAGTAGTTCTCACCGCCCGCGCTGGCGAACTGGCCAAGAAGGGTGTGGCTGACAAGATGTTTGTCATGCCGGGAAGCCCCAAGAGCGTCCACGATTTCATCAAGGATGCGCACGAGGCTGGCGTGAAGTTCTTCGTTTGCACCCCGACCCTGGAGTTGTGGGATTGTACGAAGGAAGACCTTATCCCCGAGGTGTCGGACGTGGTCGGTGGCGCCTATGTCATCGAACAGGCCATGGACGACGATGTCGTTACCTTTACGTATTAAGTTGACGTCATGACGCCGACCCATCTGGGACCCGCTGAACAGTTGTTCAGCGCGGAGGCGGTGCAAGCGGCCATCCAGCGGATGGCCGTTGCTATTAATGCGGATCTCGAACCACTGGTACCGCACCGCCCTGTCGTTGTGCTGTCCGTACTGTCGGGTGCCATTGTTGTCGTCGGGCAGTTACTTCCTCTTCTGCATTTTCCTCTGCACCTCGATTGTGTACAGGTGAGCCGCTATGGCGACAAGACCCGCGGTGGGGATTTGTTATGGCGCTTGACGCCGCGCGAGAATTTGCTTGATGCCACAGTACTCATCGTTGATGATATCCTCGATGAGGGGGTGACTCTGTTGGCTTTGCGGGACTATTGTTTTTCGCAAGGAGCGACGGCAGTGCGTATGGCAGTAATGGTGCGCAAGGATCGTGAGCGCCAGCAGGAAGTGCCCGTCGACTATATTGGTTTGGATGTGCCAGATCGTTTCGTCTTTGGCTTTGGCCTTGATGCCCGTGGCCTTGGGCGCAATGCGCCGGGAATATTTGCTCTGTTAGAGGAAGACGCCCATGGGTAGTGTTGGCATCATTGGTGGTAGTGGCCTAACCAAGTTGAAAAATCTGGAGATTCGTCATCGCCGTGTCATTCGCACTCCTTTCGGCGAGGCGTCCGGGCCTCTTACCTTTGGTGTGCTGAATGGGCGAGAGGTGATCTTCCTTGCTCGTCACGGCTATGGCCATACGATCCCCCCGCATCGGGTCAACTACCGCGCCAATATCTGGGCCTTGCATCACGTTGGTGTCAGCCATGTGGTCGCGGTCACTGCGGTGGGCGGAGTGACGAAGACAATGCAGTCCGGTCTCCTGGTCGCGCCGGACCAGCTCATCGATTACACCCACGGTCGGCCGAGCACCTTCTTTGAGGGTGGCGATGCGCAGCAGGTGATTCACATCGACTTTTCCGAGCCCTATTGCGTTAACGTCCGGCAACGTCTTTTGCAGGGGGCAAAGACGGCGGGAGTGGCCCTGCACGACGGCGGTACCTATGCCGCCACACAAGGACCGCGTCTGGAGACGGCAGCAGAAATCCGCCGCATTGAACGCGATGGCGGCGATCTTGTTGGCATGACTGGCTGCCCGGAAGCCGTGTTGGCACGCGAGATTGGCCTGTGCTACGCACCCCTGTCGCTGGTAGTGAATCCGGCGGCGGGCAAGTCCGCCGAGCCGATCACTATGGAAGGTATCGACGCGGTAATGCATGAGGGCATGGAGCGCGTCCGTTCGGTCCTTGCTGCCACGGTGCCGCTGCTGGCAGATTGCCCGCCTTGTGATTGTGGTATGGCGGTCGGACCCGAGGCCCTCAAGGCCTTGCATCAGGCGCCGCAGGCGCGCAGAAAGACTGCAGTTCAGGGCTAAACTCAACGCATCGTCACAAACTCTTCGCTACTCGTGGGGTGGATAGCGATAGTGTCGTCAAAATCCTGTTTGCGCGCCCCCATGCGAATGGCAACGGCAAAACCCTGTAACATCTCATCCACGCCGTCGCCAATGGCGTGTAGGCCGACGATGCGTTCGTCGTGGCCGACGGTCACCAGCTTCATGGCGGTGCGCTCGGGCTCCGTTGCGAAGGCGCGCAACAAGGGTACGAAGCGGGGCTGGTAACATTTTATCTGCTCGTCCCCGTAGCGTTCCCGCGCTTCGATTTCGCTCATGCCCACGGTTGCGATGGGCGGATGGCTAAAAATCACCGTCGGCGTGAGGCTGCTGTCCAGATGACGTTCGCTCTGCCCGCCGAAGATACGGTCGGCCAAGCGGCGGCCAGCGGCAATGGCTACTGGGGTCAGGGCCGGCGCGCGAGTGATGTCACCTACGGCATAGATGCCATCCACCGCAGTGTTCTGGTATGGGTCGACGGCAATATATCCGTCGCTGTCAACTTGGAGTCCCGCCTCTGCCAGCCCCAAATCCTGGGTCAGGGGGCGACGACCAATAGCCCAAACGACAGCGTCGAGGCCGCCAAGACAATCGCCCTGCACAAAATCCAGGCAAAATCCTCTATCTTCCCTGCGCAATTGTGTTACCTGGCGCTGGGCCAGGAGATTGATGCCTTGGACTTGCATAATCTCCATCAGATGCTCGCGGAGCATGGGTTCAAAGCCATTGAGAAAATGGTTGCGCCGCATTATCAGTGATACGTCGCTGCCGAGCGCGCGGAATACGCCGGCTAGTTCGACGGCAATATACCCAGCACCAACCACTGCTACCCGGCGCGGTTGTTGTTCGAGGGCAAAAAAACCATCGGAGTCGATGCCCAACTCGGCACCGGGGATTTCCGGCCAGATCGGAGTGCCACCAGTGGCCAGCAAAATCTTTGGCGCTTTGAGCAGGGTGGTGTTATCGACGCTGACCTGATCCTTGCCTTGCAGCCGACCGTGGCCGCGAAAAAGCTCTACCTTGTTGTTGTTCAGGCCTTCGGCATAGCGGCTGTTGAGCCTTTGGATATAGGCATCGCGTCGCTCTTTGAACTGGGCCCAGTCAAATTGCCAGGCTTCCCCAGTAAGCCCATAGCCGTGCGTCAGCTCGTGGCTTGTTGCCAAATGGGCGGCATTCCAGAAGAGCTTTTTGGGTACACAGCCCACATTGACGCAGGTACCGCCGAGCGGTCCCTCGGCTACTAGCGCCACTCGAGCGCCGTAGGAAGCGGCGCGGTTGGCGGTAGCGATACCGCCGCTGCCGCCACCGATGACGATTAAATCAAAGCTTGGTTTTATAGACATATAGCGGCTTCTCCAGGCGGCAGCACAGGGCTGCCGCTATCACCGTAACGAGCCTTTAGTTGGCGCCCAGGTGCTTGGCAAGATCATCAGCGCCACCGATGTGCTTGCCACCGATAAAGACCTGTGGCACCGTCGAACGCCCAGAAACAGCCCGCACCGTGCGCGAGCTAACCCCCGTGCCCATGCCGGTGTGGACTTCCTCATAGGCCATGTTGCGCTCCTGCAGCATGGCCTTGGCGCGTGCGCAGTGGGGGCAGCCTTCGCGGGTGAAAAGGGTGATGAATGCCGGGTCTTGGGCGTTGGGGTTGATGTAGCGCAGCATGGTGTCGGCATCCGAAACCTCGAAGGGGTCGCCAGGCTTGTCCGGTTCGATGAACATCTTCTCGACCACACCATCCTTCACTAACATCGAGTAGCGCCAGGAGCGCCGACCAAAGCCGAGGTCGGCCTTGTCCACCAACATGCCCATGCCCGCAGTAAATTCGCCGTTGCCGTCGGGAATAAGCCGCACATTTTCTACTGCCAGTTCCTTGGCCCAGGCCTCCATGACGAAGGCGTCATTCACCGAAATACAGAGAATGCTGTCAACACCATTTTCGCGTAGCACCGGAGCCAATTCGTTATAGCGCGGCAAATGGCTCGAAGAACAGGTGGGAGTAAAAGCGCCGGGCAGGGAAAAGACGACAACGGTTTTACCGGCAAAGAGTTCTTTTGTGCTGACGTCTTTCCACTGATTGTTTTCGCGGGTGCGAAAGGTGACTTGGGGTACGGCTTTTCCTTCCATATTGCTGAGTTTCATGTGCTCGTCCTTGCTTAGGCCATCACCATTGATGTTTTCCTATATTAGATTAAGTCTAATTATTGTGCAAGTGTTGTATGGGCTCTCAAGCAAGGCCAAGAATGCTCGCAGCGACTTCCAAGCCCCCCTGGCGGATTTGATAATTTGCCTGCGCACGCACGGCGGCTTTGGCGCGATAGGCGATCCCCACACCCGCCTTGCGCAACATGGGCAGATCATTGGCGCCATCGCCAATGGCAACGCAGTGGCTCGCATCGGTACCGGCGGCAATGGCGAGTAGGTCGAGGATGTCGGCCTTTGCTGCGGCATCGACAATGTCGCCGATGACCTCGCCTGTGATCTTGCCATCGCGAATGTCGAGCTGGTTGGCAAAGGCGTAATCCAGATCCAGTGCTTCCTGCACGTGGCGGGTAAACTGGGTAAAACCGCCCGATACCACGGCAGTTTCCATCCCCGCGCGCTTCGCCGCGGCAATTAGATCTCGCGCACCGGGACTGAATTGCAGGCGCTCGCGGATGACAGCATCAATGGCGCTCACGGGCGTGCCGGCGAGGAGGCGCACCCGCTCCTTTAGGGAACTGCGGAAGTCCAGCTCGCCAGACATAGAGCGCTCGGTGATGGCGGCTATCTTGCTCTTCAAACCCAGATGCGCACCGAGTTCGTCGATGCACTCGATAGCAATCAAGGTGGAGTCCATATCGCTGATCAGTAGCCGAAATTGCCCACCGGCCCAGTTAGGGGTCAAAGCGACATCGACGGGAAATTCTGCCAGCGCCTCTACCAGTTGGTGATTGGCGAGGGGAAGCGCAGCGGTCTCGCCCCAGATCTCGATGACCAGCTCGTTACCCTGGGCGAGCAAGACCCGCCCAGGCAGAAAGGTGCGTAATTGCAGGTTAGTCAGGGCGCGGCGCAGCACAGCGGGATTGAGGGTACCACGCAACACCAGGCGCAACGACTCTTCCGCCGCCATCGCCGGCCCCCAAAGGACCTCTCGTTTCTGCGCCAGACCCTGGCGCGCCAGTTCCTCGAGGAAGGGTTGCAGGCTCGCAAAATCCGCTGGCAGGCGCCAGCTTTGCAGCCAGGTACCTGCAATCTCGCGTTGTTCGATCTCGCCGGCAACGATCTGCGCCATGCTGGCAGGCAGAAGCATACGCCCCTGCGGGGCAGGGCTGAGGATGGCAAGACGGGTGGCGGGCATGATGACTCCTAGGGCGTGGCGGCGCTGAGATCTTCGATGAGGGTGAGGAGGGTCTCGCAGCGTTTCTGGCCATCGGGTAGGTCGCGGCGTATGCGCAGGCGATCCTGGCCTTCGAGCTGAAAGGTCTGCGATTCTTTCTGGATTTTTTGAATCAAACGATCGACAGGCAGCCGATGTTGTGCACTCAGGGTCAGGCGTGCCCCCTGTGGACCGGCATCAATGCCTGCGATGCCCAACTCTGCTGCCACGATGCGCAGTTGCGTCTGGCAGAGCAGGGTCTTGACGGCATCGGGTACGGGACCAAAGCGATCCACCATTTCCACCAGAATCTCGCCAATCCCCTCGATTTTGCGCAGGTTTGCCAGACGCTTGTAGAGTTGCAGACGCAATTGCACGTCGGGTAGGTAGTCGGAGGGAATCAGTGCCGGGGTGTTGAGATGGATCTGTGGCCCCTGCGCCTGTTTCTCCGCCAAGCTCTGCGGATCCTTGCCGGCGCGGATGGCAGCTACCGCATCATTCAACCATTCCATGAACAGGGTGAAGCCCACTTCATCCATATGTCCGCTCTGGGAATCTCCCAGGAGCTCGCCGGCACCACGAATTTCGAGATCGTGACTGGCCAGGGCAAAGCCGACGCCCAGCTCTTCCAGAGACTGGATGGCGTCTAGTCGGCGTTTGGCGTCGTCGGTCATGGCGCGCGGTTCGGGTGTAAAGAGATAGCAGTAGGCGCGTTGATGGCCACGTCCAACGCGGCCGCGCAGCTGATGCAACTGCGCCAGACCAAAGCGGTCGGCACGGTCGATGAGCATGGTATTGGCGTGCGGGTTGTCGATGCCGGACTCGACAATGGTGGTGCAGAGCAGGAGGTCAAATCGCTGGTGGTAGAAATCCAGCATTACGGCTTCCAGCTCTGCCTCCGGCATCTGTCCGTGGGCAATACGAATGCGCGCCTCTGGCAGCAGGCGTTGCAGCAGCTTGGCGCTGCGCTCGATGTCCTTGACCTCATTGTGCAGATAATAGATCTGGCCGCCGCGATGTAGCTCGCGCTGACAGGCCTCGCGAATGGTGTCTTCAGAGAATTCCTGCACGAAAGTGCGCACTGGTTGCCGGCGTTGCGGCGGCGTGGCGATCAGCGACAGGTCGCGCAACCCCGCCAGGGAAAGGTTCAAGGTGCGCGGGATAGGCGTGGCAGTGAGGGTAAGTACGTCTACTTCACTGCGCAAGGATTTGATTTTTTCCTTGTGGCGCACGCCAAAGCGGTGTTCCTCGTCAAGAATCAACAGTCCCAGGTCAGCAAATTTCACGTCGCCCTGTAGGAGACGGTGAGTGCCGATGAGGATCTGGATTTTGCCCGCTGCGGTATCCTCGACGATGGCGCTGCGCTCTTTACCCTTTTGGAAACGGGAAAGCACCGCAACGCGAATGGGTAGGCCAGCAAAGCGGTCGCGAAAATTCTCAAAATGCTGCTGAGCGAGGAGGGTGGTGGGCACCAGCACGACAACTTGGGCGCCACTGTTGGCCACCAGAAACGCAGCGCGCAGGGCTACCTCGGTCTTGCCAAAACCGACATCGCCGCAGACCAGGCGATCCATGGGGTGCAGACGCTGCAGGTCGTCCAGGACTGCGTCGATGGCCGCCTGCTGATCGGGAGTTTCTTCAAAAGGAAAACGCGAAACAAAATCCCAATAGCGATCGTCCGGTGCGAGAAAGCCGCGCCCGGACTGGGTGGCGCGGCGTGCATAGATGTCCAGCAGTTCGCTGGCGGCATCGATGGCCTTTTGCCGAGCTTTGGTCTTGGCCTTGCTCCAGCGCGCATTTCCCAGACGTGAAAGCTCGACCTCCTCACTATTGCCCACAAAGCGGCTGACGCGGTCCAGTTGTTCCACCGGAACATAGACCTTGGCATCACCAGCATAGGCAATGCTCATGTATTCGTTGACATCCCCCTGTGCGGCGAAAGGCGTGTCCAGCGCGAGAAATCTGCCAACTCCGTAGTCTTCATGGACCACTACGTCGCCCGGCTGTAGTTCGCCCAGATCGCGTAGCAGGTTTTCCATGCTCCGCTGCCGTGCGCGTCCGCCACGGCGCTGGGCAAAGACCCGATCGCCAAAGATTTGCGCTTCGGAAATCAGCGCCAGATCGATGCGCCCGCGCTGGCTGTGCAGTAGACCGCGTTCCAGTGGCGCAACCACCAGTCCCAGAGCGAAGTCTCCCGCGCTAAATTCGGGCCAGTTGTGAACGCGTTGGGCAGCAAAGCCGAGTCGTTGCAGATGTTCCCCCAGGGCCTCGGCGCGCCCGGCGGATTCCGCTGCGAGGACAACCCGTGCGCTGCCCGAGAGCTCTTGCAAAAAACGCTCAAGGCCGTGCAGGGGGTTTTCACTGTTCCCTTGCAAGGCGGGAGGTGTCAGGAAACCTTGGGTTTCGCCCCGGTTTTGGCTGCTGAGATGATAGTTTGGGTAAGCAGTAAGGCGCTCCTGCCACAATTCTTCGCTCAGTATCAGCTCGTCGGGACGCAGAATGGGATGCGAGCGATCACTACAGCGCTCGTCATAGCGCTCCTGCCAGTCCAGACGCAGGCGTTGCACAGCGCCCGCGAGGTCGGCTTCCTGCAATACGATGGTGTCTTTGGGCAGGTAATCGCCGATATCTCCGCACTGTTCGTAAAACAGTGGCAGATACTGCTCGGCACCCGCTGGAATGCTATTGCGACTTGCTGCACGGTAGACCTCTGCCTGTTGCGGATCGCCACTGAAGCGGGCGCGAAAGTTCGCGCGAAAGCGTTGTAGATCCTCATTGGCGACCGGGACCTCCCGTGCTGGCAAAAGCTCCACTCGCTCTACTTTTTCCAGACTCCTTTGGGTTTCCGGATCGAAAGCACGGATGCTGTCGATTTCGTCGCCGAAGAGTTCGATCCGATAGGGCACGAGGCTGCCACTGGGAAAGATATCGATAATCCCGCCACGCCAGGCGATCTCCCCCGCTTCCGACACCTCACTCACGCTCTGGTAACCAGCGTCGATGGCGCGCTGGCGGAACTCTTCGAGCTGTAAGCGCGCGCCTAGGTGGAGCCACAGCGCATGACGATCGAGATGACCGGGTGGCGGTAGACGCTGCAAAACCGCGCTGGCAGGAGCAATAATGAGTCCGCGCCACTGCGGCATGGCGGCCAGCGTTGCCAATCGTGCGGTGCTGATCTCTGCCGGTGGATTCATGCGATCGTAGGCTAGAACCTCACGATCAGGGAAAATGAGAGGCGCGGGTAATTCCGGCGCGAAGAATGTCCATTCCCTCTGCCATTCTTCAATCGTGCGGCTGACGCCGACAATCAGCAACAGCGGACGTTGCCACTGGCGTTGCAGGGACGCCGCCAACAAGGCCTGGGCGGCACCTGGAGTCGGGGGTAAGGTTTCGGTATTTCCGGGTTGAGGGACCAGTGACCCGAGCCAATCCATCAGCAAAATATGACATCCTCAACAAGGCAAGGCGACAGTCTATGCAGCAGCAACAAAAACTGCAAAAGTCGGGGCTACTCAGGTATGCTCTGACGGCAGCCAGGAGAGAGAGCATGGAACAAGTCTGGGCCTTGATTCCCGCCGGTGGGCGGGGCCAGCGATTTGGCGGGGCCGTTGCCAAACAATATCTGCAATTACTGGGTCGGCCGGTGCTGGCGCATGCATTGCACACTTTTTTGACGGAATCGAGTATTCGCGGCGTGCAACTCGTGCTACCTGGTGCTGATCTGGCCAGCGGGGCTTGGCGTGAGCTGCTCGGGCCACAGAATCAGACCTTCCTGCCGCCGGTAGTGGGCGGGGCCGAACGGCAAGACTCCGTGCGGTTGGGTTTGCGCGCCTTACTCGAACAAGGTGCTTTGCCTTATGACTGGGTGCTGGTACACGATGCTGCTCGCCCCTGTCTGCAGCGCGCCGACCTGCATGCCCTCCTGGATGTTTTGCCGAGAGCGCCCCAGGGTGCCCTGCTGGCCTTGCCCGTAGCCGATACCCTAAAACGCGCCGAGGGCGAGCATGCCGTGGCCACTGTCGAGCGCAGCACGCTTTGGCGCGCCCTTACGCCCCAGGCCTTTCCCATCGGTGCGCTGCTGGAGGCCCTCGATGATGCGCAGCAGCAGGGCGCGGCGGTAACCGATGAGGCCTCGGCCATGGAACGACGCGGCTGGCGTCCTCTCCTGGTGCAGGGGCACGCAGACAATCTCAAGATCACCTATCCCGAGGATTTACCCCTGGCTGCGGCCATTCTCGCGGCCCGTGAAGAGTAAAGGAAAATTATGGAGATGCGAATTGGGCAAGGCTTCGATGTACATGCACTGGTGGCTGACCGTCCCCTGATTCTTGGTGGCGTGCGGATACCGTACGAGCTGGGCCTGGCGGGGCATTCCGACGCTGATGTCCTCATCCACGCCATCTGCGATGCCTTGCTCGGCGCGCTGGCCCTAGGCGATATTGGCAAACATTTTCCCGATACCGACCCGCGTTTTGCCGGTGCTGATTCGCGCGTGCTACTTCGTCATTGCGCCGCTTTGCTCGCGCAAGAGGGTTATCGTGTCAGTAATGTCGATTCGACCCTGATCTGTCAGCGACCAAAACTGGCACCGTATATCCCGCAGATGTGCGAGAATCTCGCCGCTGATTTGCAGATTCCCATTGCTGCCCTGAGCGTCAAGGCGACCACAACGGAGCAGTTGGGCTTCACCGGTCGGGGCGAGGGCATCGCCGCTCAAGCCGTTTGTCTCGTGCAGCATGGCTGAGATCCCCGAACGGCGGTATCCGGCACTGGGGATTGACTATCCGGCGGCTACCTTTCATTCCACGCCCAGTAGCTTTTTGGTGGAGGAAGTCCTCCCCTTCACTGCCGATGGGGAAGGGGACCACGCTTGGCTTTGGGTCGAGAAGACCCAGCGCAATACGGAGGAAGTCGCCCGTCTCCTGGCGCGATTTACGGGCGTTCCGGCACGCGATGTTGGCTATGCCGGGCTCAAGGACTACCACGCCACGACCCGCCAGGCGTTTACGCTCCCGGTTGCCGGGCGCCCGGAGCCAGATTGGTCGACTCTGGATTTTGCTGGGGTACGGATCCTCGAAGTCTCCCGGCATCGTCGTAAATTGCGCCGTGGCGTGCATCGTGGCAACCGTTTTGCTATTCATCTGCAATCGACCGCAGACAGTAGCCACTGGGAAAGTGCCCTCGCGATTCTTGCCCGCCAGGGCTTTCCCAATTATTTTGGCGTACAACGCTTTGGCCGCGATAATCTGTCAGCGGCGGGAAAGATGTTGGCGGGACCGCGGCGCGGCCGCATCCCGCATCATCTGCGTGCTTTGTTCTGGTCGACGGCGCGCGCCGCGCTCTTCAATCTGGTTCTTGCCGAGCGAGTACGCCAGGAGAACTGGAACTGTATTCTGCCCGGCGAGATCGTCCAGTTGGCTGGGACGCATAGCCAGTTTCTGGCCAACGCCGAGGAGTTGGCCGAGTTACAGGCGCGTGCCGACACCTGGGACCTGCACCCCACCGGCCCACTGTCGGGCAAAGGCGATAGCCAGAGCAAAGGCCGGGTAGGCGAACTGGAAGCCGCAGTGCTCGCGGCCTGGCCGGGCACGGAAGGTTCCCCTGGCAACGGAGTAGCCTGGGCAGACTCCCTTGCTGCCCAAGGTTTGGATGCTGCCCGCCGCGCCTTGCGTTGTCGCCCAGAGGATCTGCAGGTTCACTTTCCGCAGGTAGGTGAAGTGCTCCTCAAATTCTTTCTGTCGCAAGGTTCCTATGCCACGGTGCTCCTGGAAGCTATCAGGGTGCAGACCGAAAAATGATCTGCGGCTCTTGTTCCAGACAAGTACATACTTTACGATAAACTACTATCAGATTGCATAGTAGAATACTAGGAAGGGAGTTATGAAAAACCACGTGACCATTGGGCGTTTGGCGCGCGAGGCTGGGCTGGCAGCAGAGACCCTGCGCTATTACGAAAGAATTGGGCTGATTCGGCCGATACAGCGGACACAATCCAACTACCGCTTGTATGATGGTGAAGCGGAGTCGCGTTTGCGTTTCATCCGTAGGGCGCAGAATTTGGGCTTCTCCCTTGCTGAGGTCAAGGAGTTGCTGGACATCAGTAGTCATCCAGAAAATGACATGGCTGCGGTGAAAGAGATTGCCGAGGGTAAGATTGTCGATATCGAGGAAAAGATCGCTGATTTACAGCGGATGCGCACGGCTCTGCAGAGCGTTAGTGAGCGCTGCCCCGGGCATGGCTCTGTAGACGGTTGCCCGATTTTGGCTTCACTCGCAGGATTGGATCGTATTGAGGAGTTACCCCTCACCCAGGCCCGGTAAGAGGGCGCCAGGCTAGCGGCGCAGGTCGCCGAGCAAGACCCGCAATGCCCCTGAGCCGCCCTCAGTCGGGCATGCTTGAATAAAGGCCAGCACCTCGCGATGGCGCTGTAGCCAGTGACCTACCAAGTGTTTGAGCACGGGTACCTGCCCAGGTGAACCGTGCCCTTTACCATGCACGACGCGCACGCAAGTCCAGCGGTGGCGGCGCGCCTCGGCAAGGAATTCGGCAACTGCCAAACGTGCCTCGTCTACCCGTAGACCATGTAGATCAAGGTCGGCCTGAATCCGCATTTTTCCCCGACGTAGGTCACGAAGCAGACGTTCTGGAAGGCCTGGGCGCAAATACACCCACTCATCCCCCGTCCACCAATCGCTTTCTTCTTTGCTGCCACGTGCTAGATCTGCCAATACCGCAAGCTCATCTGCTGTCGCGTGGCGCGCTTCGGGTGCTGGCGCTGGCGCGCGCGGTGGAAGAGGGGGAGCGGCGAGCGGCTGAACGTCATTCAGCGCCGCGCGAAACTCTGCCCGTTCCGTATCTGCAAGAAGAGGTTCGAGCTTAGCTCTTGCCCTCTTCCGAGGCGAGCGTCGTGGCACGCATCAGGCGCTGGCTTGCTCCAGCCAGCGCTCCGCATCCAGGGCGGCCATGCAGCCGGTGCCAGCGCTGGTCACCGCCTGCCGATACACATGATCCTGCACATCGCCAGCGCCAAATACGCCGGCAACGCTGGTCATGGTAGAGAATCCCTCGCGCCCACCCTTGGTGATTAAGTAGCCCGTCTCGTCCATCGTCAGCTGTCCCTGAAACAGTTGCGTGTTTGGCTGATGACCGATGGCGATGAAGGCGCCGGTCACGACAATCTCCTGGGTACTGTCATTCTCCATCGAGCGCAGTCGCAGTCCGGTCAGCCCACTGGCGTCTCCCAGCATTTCTGCCACTTGATGATTCCAGATAACCTTGACGTTTTCCTTGGCAAAGAGCTTGTCTTGTAAGATCTTTTCCGCCCGGAATTTGTCGCGCCGGTGAATGACGGTGACCGACTTGGCAATGTTGCTCAAATACAAGGCTTCCTCAACTGCGGTGTTGCCGCCGCCGACGACTGCCACGTCCTGATTCCGGTAGAAAAAACCATCGCAAGTGGCGCAAGCGGAAACCCCCTTGCCGCGATATTTCTCTTCGCTATTGAGGCCCAGATACTTGGCCGAAGCCCCGGTAGCAATGATCAATGCGTCACAGGTATAACTGGCCTGATCGCCGCGCAGACGAAAGGGGCGTTCACCTAGCTTGGCCTCGTGGATATGATCAAAAATGATCTCGGTGTCAAAACGACGAGCCTGTTTCTCCAACTCCGTCATCAGCTCAGGACCAAGAATGCCCTCAGCAGCACCCGGCCAGTTGTCGACATCGGTAGTTGTCATCAATTGACCACCTGGCTCCATTCCTTGGATGAGTACCGGCTGTAAGTTGGCTCGGGCCGCATAGATGGCAGCTGTGTAACCGGCGGGGCCGGAACCGAGAATGAGTAGGCGGGCGTGTTTGCTATCGTCTGCCATGACTGCTCCTGTCCAGTTAAGATGCCGCAAGTGTAGCATTCCTCCACGCGCCACGGCAGGGAGGCTGGGGCGCGTCTTGTCACCGCGCCGTACCTCGTTTCCGTCATGGATCTGTCTTGATATTGTAGAGTCTTTCTGCAAAAGTCTCCGCAATACCTTGACAAAAAAGGGGAACGTCGGATAGCTTGCGAGCATGTCGAAAGCACGTGGCGCAGCAGCATTGAATGGTTCGGCGCGGGTGGGTAAGCCGAACAAGAGCAATTATCCCTGGCGTAGGGAGCTCCTGCTCTTCGTTCTTTTTCTCTTCAGCCTTTTTGTGGCCATCTCCCTGATCAGCTTCCATCCCCTGGACCCGAGCTGGTTCAACAGCGGTCGAGGAGAGCCTACGCGCAATTGGGGCGGCGAAACGGGCGCCGAGCTGGCAGCTTTTCTGGTACAAATTCTGGGTATTGCGGCGTGGCTGCTGCCCTTTGCCCTCGTGGCCTTCTGCTGGAGCTGGTTGCAACGCTTGCATCGGCAGCGCCCTTTGCCGCGCCTACGGATCCTCGGCGGGATACTGTTTTTCCCGAGCTTTAGCGTGCTTTTGGCCTTGCTTTGGCCGTTGGCTTGGTGGCCAATCAAGGGCCAAAGCCCCGGAGGGATTGTGGGTTTTGGTCTGTCCGCCCTGCTCGCCCCGGTGATCGGTTCGGTTGGCGCAGGCTTGCTATTTTTCGCGGCCGCCCTGGTCAGTGTCGCGCTCCTCACCCGGTCCAGTCCCGCACAGTGGCTAAGCTATATTCAAGCGCCAAAGATACCGCATTTCAGTAGGCCCAAATTCCCTCATTTTTCTTTGCGCTTACCACGCCGACAGCGTAATTCGGCAACAACATCGGTGGCGCCAACTGCAACTAATACTGCGAATCTGCCAACAGCTCCCAAGACAACGGAACTAGAACGCCCGGTGTCGACGCCCAAGCAGGCCTCGCTGTTGCGCCCGAAGGCTGCGAAGATGGGTACAGAACAATTACCTTTGCCGGCTCCCGTTGGCCCCCCACGCGCTGATGGCTTGCCCGAATTGGCTCTGCTGGATGCAGCCGACGCAGATGATCCGGCCCTGGTCCCTTCCGCGGAAGAACTGGTGGCACGTTCCCGCTTCCTGGAAGAAAAATTTGCCGATTTTGGTGTCAGCGCCCAAGTGGTCGATGCGCATCCGGGCCCGGTCATTACGCGTTATGAGATCGAACCCGCAGCCGGAGTAAAAGTGAGTCAGGTCGCAGGCCTGAGCAAGGATCTGGCGCGTGTGCTCACTGCTCGGGTTCGTGTGGTCGAGGCGATCCCCGGTAAGGCCACCATGGGTATCGAGGTCCCTAATCCCAAACGACGTGTCGTGCGCTTGTCCGAGATCCTCGGCAGTTCGGCATTCTCCCACAGCAAAAGCCTGTTGACCCTGGCATTGGGACAGGACATTAGTGGTCAGCCAATCGTTGCTGATCTGGCGCGCATGCCCCATCTTCTAGTCGCGGGGACTACTGGCGCTGGCAAGTCCGTTGGCGTCAATGCCATGATTTTGAGCATTTTGTACAAGGCTACAGCGCAAGAAGTGCGCATGATCCTGGTCGATCCCAAAATGCTCGAGCTTTCGGTCTATGAGGGTATCCCCCATCTCCTGGCGCCCGTGGTCACCGATATGCAAGAGGCGGCCAATGCCTTGCGTTGGTGTGTTGCCGAGATGGAACGCCGTTATAAGTGGATGGCCCATGCTGGCGTGCGCAATCTCGCGGGCTACAATCAGAAACTGCGCGAGGCGGACGCGCGCGGTGAGACGCTGCCGGGGCCGGACAAAGACTTCAACGACGAGCCGATTGCTTTGCGGCCCCTGCCGGCCATCGTCGTCGTTATTGATGAATTTGCCGACTTGATGATGGTTGTTGGCAAGCAAGTGGAAACGCTGATTACCCGCTTGGCGCAGAAGGCGCGGGCGGCCGGTTTGCATCTGATCATGGCCACCCAGCGCCCGTCGGTCGACGTAATCACTGGCCTGATCAAGGCCAATATCCCCACGCGCATTGCCTTCCAGGTATCTTCGCGTATCGATTCCCGCACCATTCTCGATCAAATGGGTGCGGAAACCCTGCTCGGTCAGGGGGATATGCTCTACCTGCCGCCGGGCAGTGGCTACCCCTTGCGCGTACATGGTGCCTACGTTAGTGACGATGAGGTGCACCGCGTGGTCGAGAGTCTGCGTCAGTTGGGTGCGCCAGAATACGATGAAGATATTCTCTCCAGCTCTGCTGAGGATGGCGGCATAGGTGACGGCGGGGATAGTGGTGCAGAGAGCGACCCTCTTTATGATCAGGCCGTCGCCATTGTCACCAGTAGCCGCAAGGCCAGCATCTCCTATGTGCAGCGCCAGCTGAAAGTCGGTTATAATCGAGCTGCTCGAATGATCGAGGAAATGGAGAGGGTAGGCATCGTTGGTCCTCTACAAAGCAATGGTAGTCGAGAAGTATATGCTGCTGCCCCGCCGCGAGACTGATCGCGTGCGCCGTAGCGTTTCCGCCTTTCTGGCGATCTGTCTAGTCCTGGGCGCGAATTTGCCGGTACTGGCCGCCGACCCGAGCGCGCTTCTGGAAAAATTCTTCCAGTCCAGTAAAACGGTTACCGCCGATTTTCAGCAGGAAGTGCTCAATCATGGTGGCGTAGTCGAACAGAAAGCCAGCGGACAGCTCTGGATCGCACGCCCTGGTCGCTTTCGTTGGAATTACACGGGTAAGAATGGCCAGATGATTGTCTCTGATGGCCAACAGGTCTGGCTCTACGAACCTGCCTTGCAGCAAGTTACCGTACAACCTCTGGGTAAAGTCCTGGGCAGCACGCCTGCGGCACTCATTGCCGGGCGCAATGTGTTGCCTGAGGGTTTTCAAATCAGTGCTCTGCCGGATAAAAATGGCTTGCAATGGGTTCTGCTCAAACCCAAGAAGGGGCAGAGTCAGGGCTTTACATCCATACAGATGGGCTTTGATAACTCTGGTCAGTTGCGCGAAATGCTCATGCAAGATGCCTTTCAGCAGGAAACCGTGCTGCATTTCGAGCACGTTCGCGTGAATGTCCCCATTCCCAATAAAACTTTTCACTTTACTCCGCCAGCCGGGGTAGACGTTCTCAAAAATCCCTAGACTGGAGTAGTCATGCGTAAGACCCTGGTTTTTTTTGCCCTAAGCACGCTGATTGAATTCGCCGGCGTCAGTCTCGCTTCTGCCAATTCCTTTGCTGTGCCAACGGGGGCCGCTGCTTTATCCGAAGCTGGTGCCGTGGTGGCCGATGGGCAACCTATTAGTGACTACTCCTACAACCCTGCGGGTATGGCGTTTTTTTCCGGTAATCGAGCAGCCATCGAAATCTTGGCGCAACGTCCATCAATCAGCTACTCCGGCGCCGCTGGCAGCAGCGGAGCAGCGACCAATACCAGCATTCTTGCCGATCTGTATTACACGCATCGCTTCAACAGTATGCCCCTCGCGGTTGGCATCGGCGTTACCTCGCCTTACCTCTTACGCAGCGATTGGGCTGCGGATTCTCTGTATTCCGGTAGTCCCTACTTGCAAAATCAAGTGCGTGTCATCGATATCAATCCCAGCATTGCCTATCTCGTCCTCCCCGACCTCAGTGTTGCCGTAGGGCTGGATTATTATCAGAGCATCGGCGGGCGATTTGGCAATATTTCTGCTGATGGCGGTGGCGTAGGCGGACGCATTGGCTTGCTTTACAGCACCGAGGTCTACAATGTCGGACTCAGCTATATTTCTCCGGCCAGTCTCAGCGCCGGAGGCGGCAAGATCGAACTGCCGAGCAAGTTACAGGCCGGTTTTCGCTATCGCTGGACGCCTTCCTTTGCCACCGAGCTTGATGTCGATTGGACGAATTGGGCAAACACACAATTGCCGTATTACGGTAATCTGGGCTGGAAGTCAGCCTTAGCCTATCGCGTTGGATTGAGTTATCACCTGAGTCAGGATCTGGAAATTCGCGGTGGTATTGCCCACGAAGACAGCCCCGCAGGTGCCCAAGCCATCCAGTTGGCAACGCCGGCCACGGCATCCAATTTGGCATCTTTCGGTTTGGGGATTGGTCTCGGGCCGTGGCACTACGACATTGGTGCCAGTTATGCCCTCTCTGGAACTGCTGGCGGTGCGCCATTTGCCATTCCAGATTCTTCCAGTACCGTGCCTGGCGGGAGCTATAAGGCCAGTGCCTTCACCCTTGGTGTGGCTTTGGCCCGTAGTTTCTGAATGTCCTGAATGCCTGATCGACGTCCGCTGGCCGCACGCATGCGGCCGTCCAGCCTCGCAGAGTTCGTCGGTCAGCCGCAGCTTTTGGGCGAGCACGGCAGCCTGCGAACAGTGCTCGACGGCGCCCCGATTCCATCCATCATCCTTTGGGGTCCGCCAGGGTCTGGCAAAACGACCCTCGCCCGTCTCCTGGCAACACAATCTACAGTCGACTTCGTCACCCTTTCGGCCGTCGAAAGTGGCGTCAAAGAGCTGCGCGCGGTTGCCGAGAAGGCGCGGCAGGCCCGGGAGATCGGACTCGCAACGGCCCTTTTTGTGGACGAGATCCATCGCTTTAATCGGGCGCAGCAGGATGCCTTGTTGCCCTATGTAGAAGAGGGCATCTTCACCCTGATCGGTGCGACGACCGAAAACCCGAGCTTTGCTTTGGTCTCGGCCCTGTTGTCCCGGGCGCGTGTGCATGTCCTCCAGCCCCTGGAATCCACCGCGTTGCAAGAAATTCTCGACCGCGCATTGCGGGATAGCGAAAATGGTTTGGGTACGCATAGTCTGAGTCTTGCGCCCGATGCTCGATCGCTACTGATTGATGCAGCTGACGGTGACGCCCGACGCCTGCTCGGCATTCTCGAGCTGGCCGCCGACGGCACCCAGGATCGTGGCGAGATTGCCGAAGAGCAGGTGCAGCGCGCGATTGGCCAGAATTGGCGACAGTTCGACCGCAACGGAGAGCAGTTCTATGATCAGATCTCGGCCTTTCACAAATCCCTGCGTGGCTCCGATGCTGACGCCGCCCTCTACTGGCTCGCGCGTATGCTTGATGGCGGAGCCGATCCATTGTATCTAGCGCGCCGAATGGTGCGTATGGCCAGCGAAGATGTCGGCCTGGCCGACCCACGTGCCCTCAGCATCGCCATTGCCGCCCGCGATGCCTATGCCTTTCTTGGTAGTCCCGAAGGCGAGTTGGCCCTGGCCGAGGCGGCGGTATATCTGGCCAGTGCGCCCAAGAGCAACCGCATCGAACTTGCCTGGAACAATGTGCGCGCTCAGATACGACGGGAAAAGAGTCATCCCGTACCCCTGCATTTGCGCAATGCCCCCACTAAGCTTTTGCGAGAACTGGATTACGGCAAGGAATACCAATACGATCACGCCTTTCCCGACGCCATTGCGCCCAGCCAGCTGTATCTGCCGCAGGGAATGGCGAAGGCCAACTGGTACACCCCCACAGAACGGGGATTTGAGAAAACCATGGGCGAGCGCCTGGACTGGATTGCTGCCCATCGAAAAACCTCTGGAGACTGAAATATGCTCGACCCGAATTTACTACGCACCCAAACGGCTGATGTTGCTGCCGGACTTGCCCGGCGTGGCTTCGTTCTGGGTGTGGAGGCATTGCAGTCTCTCGATCAGCAGCGTAAAACCTTACAGGTCGATCTTGAGAGCCTGCGCAACGAGCGCAACATCCTCTCCAAGGCCATTGGTGTGGCGCGCCGAGATGGGCGGGATACCCAAACTGAGCAAGCACGGGCTGCAGAGGTCGCCGTCGCCGTCAGCGAACGAGAGAGCGAGCTGAGTGTTGTCCTGACCCAGTGGGAAGATTGGGTGCGCGGCATCCCCAATCTGCCCCAGGCAGACGTACCCGATGGCGCGGATGAAAGCGGTAATGTCTGTCTGCGTAGTTGGGGAGAGATTCCGAACTTCGACTTCTCGGTAAAAGACCATGTCGATGTAGGCGCAGAACTCGGTATTCTTGATTTTGCGGCGGGTGCCAAACTCGCTGGCGCGCGTTTCGTTGTCCTGCGTGGAGCGGGTGCTCGTTTGGAGCGAGCGTTGGCGCAATTCATGCTCGACCTCCATACCCAAGAGCACGGTTATGAGGAAATCGCACCGCCCTACCTCGCTAACCCGCAATCCTTGTTGGGCACCGGCCAGTTGCCTAAGTTTGAGGAAGACCTCTTCGCCTTGCGCAACGACGATTTTTACCTGATCCCCACCGCCGAAGTCCCGCTCACCAACCTGCTGCGCGATGAGATCATTACCGACCTGCCACAAAAATACTGCGCCTACACGCCCTGTTTTCGTCGGGAGGCAGGCTCTGCCGGGCGCGATACACGGGGCATGATCCGCCAGCATCAATTTGATAAGGTCGAGATCGTGCAGATCGTACGTCCAGAAGAATCAGCCGCGGCGCTCGAAGAGCTCACTGCCCATGCCGAAAAGGTCTTGCAGCTGTTAGAGCTTCCCTATCGCGTGATGCTGCTCTGTGCCGGCGACATGGGTTTTTCGGCAGCAAAGACCTACGACCTGGAGGTATGGTTGCCAAGTCAGAATTGCTATCGCGAAATCAGTTCTTGTAGCAATACCGAGAGCTTCCAGGCACGGCGTCTGCAACTGCGCTACCGCGACAGTGATGGCAAGCCACAGCTGGTCCATACCCTGAACGGCTCCGCCCTGGCAGTGGGCCGTACCCTGGTCGCCTTGCTCGAAAACCATCAGCAGGCCGATGGGCGCATTTACGTCCCTCTTGCCTTGCGCCCGTACTTGCGTGGCGAAGAATTTCTGGAAGTCCGTGGCGAATGATCCCTATGTCCCCATTTCCTGTGCATTGCACAGCGAGCTGGAGCTGGCTGCCATGCGCCGTCGCCCGGTGGCGCTTCATCTGAGCGATGATCATACATTGTCTGGGATCATTGCCGATGTCTGGACCGCGCGAGGGCGAGAGTGGTTGTTGCTCATCCCCAGCGCGGAGCGAACGGGCACCCATTTTTTGATTGATCTGATCGGTGTAGAGGGAGCAAATGAAGTTTTATTGTAAGAGATTGCTGGGAATCGCTGCGGCCATAACAGTCGCGCTACTGGCGGACACTGCGGCGCAGGCGGCAGAGTTTCCGCTGCCAGTAGCGGGTACCAACATGGTCGGGCAGCTGCAGGTAGTCATCGCTCGGCAACAAGACACCTTGCTGGATATCGCGCGTCACTATGACGTGGGCTACAACGAAATCCGCGAGGCCAACCCTGGCGTTGATCCTTGGCTACCGGGCACGGGTACACGCGTCGTTGTGCCAACTCGCTATATCCTCCCGCCGCCGCCGTGGCAGGGCATTGTCATCGACATTCCTGCGCGCCGTCTGTACTACTTCCCTGCGGGCAAAAAGGTGGTCTATACCTATCCCATCGGTATTTTCCGTCCGAAATGGCCGGATCCGTTGGGTAGCACGCGCATTATCGCCAAGGTCAAAAACCCCAGTTGGACAGTGCCTAAAAATATTCAGGAAGAGCACGCCAAGGCAGGCGAACCCATTCCTGCTTACTTCGCTCCAGGGCCAGACAACCCAATGGGCGAGCTGGCGTTGGAGACGGGATGGTCACAGATCTTTATCCATGGCACCAACAAGCCCTGGGGCGTGGGCATGCGCGTCAGCCATGGCTGCTTCCATGTGTATCCGGAAAACGAGGTCCAACTCTTCTCGATGGTGAAAGTGGGCACGCCGGTGCGCAGCATCGACGAACCCTACCTAGTAGGGAGTGACGGAGACGGCCATCTCTACTTGCAGGCCTTTGCGCCTATCGAGGCCTACAAGAGTGAGCTCTCGCCGCAACAACGTGCCGTCAATGCCATCGTCCAGTATCAAAGAGGCATGGCCACCTCGGTAGTGGTGAACTGGCAGCGCGTCATCAACCTCGTGCAAAAACCCAATACTGTACCTACCGGCATTGACGTGTCTGCGCCCAGTCTGGAGCAGGTAGTGACTGCGCTACCAGCGCAGTCCTATGCCTTCGCCCCCTACGGAGATGATGCAAATCAAGCGACTCCACCACCGGCGCACCAGGGATCGGCTGGCCCCAAATAAAGTGCTTGCAATGGGGGAGCGAGCTGGGTATAGTTCGCTCCTCGCCGCTGAGCGGTGAGAGTGAAAACGACGAAGAATAGCTGATACATTGCTTTCCAATCTGATTCACGCTAAGATGTAAGACCCGGTGCGGGGTGGAGCAGCCAGGCAGCTCGTCGGGCTCATAACCCGAAGGTCGTAGGTTCAAATCCTACCCCCGCTACCAACATGCAGTATGTTGTTTTGCTCTTTACCAACCGAGTGGAGATGTGTGGGGTTTAGGCCCTAAGCATTATGTAGGTGTTTGCTGGTGACTGGTAGGCGCGAGCCTGTTTAGTGGCTGGTAGATGTCTAGA